>DATAXI010000257.1:0-13036 GCA_036266845.1 Chthoniobacteraceae bacterium
GAGGGCGGTCCGCTGGAGGAATTCCAGGTTGCTCTCCCGCTTGGTGGAGGCGACCGAAACGCCGCCCGGCAGGGAATCGACCGAGCCGCCATCGTTCTCATCAAGAGCACGCATGTCTGTGGGGTCGGGCTCGTTCATCTGTCGGTAAATGGCCTGGGAATCCCCGGTGTGGGCGCCATCAAACCAGCGGTACTGCTCTGGCCGGGAGAAGGAGACGCCGGTCGGCTGTGTGGCGGAGAAGGATTGCGGAATCTGGTTGCCAATGGCGACCCCGTCCGTGGGATCCGCCCCGTGGCAGCAACTGTCAAAGTAACGCCCCAGCCAGCCGTAAGGCTCGTTTTTGTCGGAGTCGGAGGCTGTCTGCCAGATTTCGGTGGAGCGAAAATGGGACCGGTTGGGATTTGGGTATCCAACGCCCTGGACGATGGAAAGGTGCCCTTCGTCGTAGAGTCCCTTCAGGCCGGTGAGTTTCGGGTTGAGGCCGACGGTGTCGTTGATGCGGATGACGGTATCCCTTTTCACGCCAATGATCGGGCGGGCGCGGTAATAGGCATCGTCGGAATACGGGATGACGGTGTTCATGCCATCGTTGCCGCCGGCAAGCTGGAGCACCACGAGGATGGGGCTATCCTTGCCGGTGGCGGTCTGGATGGGCGAGTCCGCGGCCATGGCATCCAGGGTCATGAAGGTGTTCTGAAGGAAGACCGGGATGGAAAAGGAGACCGCGGCGCCCAGCATGGAGGTGCGCAAAAACTCGCGCCGGGTATGCAGGGTGGAAGTGTGCGGCTCGATGATATGGTCGTCGTCGTGTTGGCTCATGGTGTGTGGCGGTTGGGATGGAACGTGGATGGAAGTCAGGTAAGCTGGTACTGCGGGGTGCTCATCATCAGGTGAAGGAGTTCGCGCAGGGTCTGGTTATTGGGCGCCGGGCCGCGCTCGGAGACATATTTGACGAATGTGGCGGTATCGCCGGGCGAGAGCGGATCCTGATAAAGGCGGAAGCAAAGATAATCCACCAGCCGCTTGGGATCGTCCCGGACCTCCTGCGGGATGATTTTTGTGAAATCCGGCCCGTTAAAATTGCTGACATCGAAACCGGGGCGCGCGCTCGTCTTGTTGCCGGCGAGCCGGCCCACGGGATCGACATGCAAGGCGCCGTTGGCGACGGCGAAGTTGGCCATGTTGTACCGGTACAGGAGCGTGGAAGTGGTGATCCAGGCGCGGCCGCCATCCCAGCCCTTCACATTGGGCGGGGCAAACGGAACCTGGCCAAGCTGCCGCAACGCATTGATTGCGACACGCGGCCCAGGCAGGCCCACCTCGAGCACCTTGCTGGTCTCGATCATCCACTGGATGGGCGACTTGATCTGGTTGCGCATGGAGTTTGCCGAGTAAAACTCCGCGCTCCGGAAGACACTGCCCATCAGCGGGCGAAGCTCGTAATTGGCGTTCCGAAGCTCATAGGCAAGGGCATCCACCATGCCCGGCGCCGGGTCCTCATAGGCGTAGAAGGTCCAGAGCTTCTTGCCGATGAATTTTGCGCAGGCCGGCTGGGCGAGGATGATATCGATGATGTCGTCGCCATCGAAGGCCCCGGTTTTGCCGAGGAAATGCTTCTCCCCATCATCGTGCTGGAAGGGAACGTAGCGGAACGCCTCATCCCGGGGATCGATGCGATAACCGGTGTAGGCGCGGGCGGATTCCTGGATATCCTTTTCCACGTAGTTGCCGATGCCGAGTGTGAAAAGCTCCATCACCTCGCGCGCAAAATTCTCGTTGGGGTGATCCTTGCGATCCTCCCGGATATCCAGCCAGATGAGCATGGCGGGATCGCGCGAGATGGCTTTTACCATGAGGCCGAAATTGCCATATGCATGCTGGCGCAATGTTTCATTTTGCAGCCACATGAGGTAGGCGTCGCGCACCTTGCTCACGCTGGTGGCAAAATGGCCGTGCCAGAAGAGGGTCATCTTTTCCCGGTAG
The DNA here is from genome assembly GCA_036266845.1 of Chthoniobacteraceae bacterium. Classification (GTDB taxonomy): domain Bacteria; phylum Verrucomicrobiota; class Verrucomicrobiia; order Chthoniobacterales; family Chthoniobacteraceae; genus DATAXI01. The sequence goes on from DATAXI010000257.1 coordinate 1,984, forward strand.
GGATTGGCCGAGTAGCGCATCCGGTTGAGCCACCAGTTGACGAGCTGGATATCCTCTTCGGCGAATTGCTTCCGAATCTGCTGCTGCAACGCCTTGCGGTCCTGCGGAGCCATGAGCATCATGGTCTGCCGCATTTCCATGTCGTTGCGCGGCTTGGCCCAATCGGGCTTCGGGAACTGGAGGGAATCGTCCGGGCCATCGAGCACTGTCTGGACGGCGTGGTCCAGCCCCAGCTCGCAAAACGCCTTGATTTCGTCCGGGGTTCCGCCAAATCCTGCACGATTCAGAAGATGCGCCGCCTTCTGGAGGTCCCACTGTTTGGCTGGAAGTGGAGTGAGCATATTAATTATGAAGACACCGGCGGCTGAAAAGAGTTACCAAGTATAGCAAAAAAAATCCGCATGGAGTTCCAGAATCTCACGCGCCATGTGGAGATAGGGGCAAATTGCTACGCCCTTACTCTGGCTGGCCATACGGTCATCCTGGACTCCGGCATGCACCCAAAACGGGAGGGCCAGGAGGCCCTGCCCGACCATGCCCTGCTCAAAAACCGGCCGCCGGCTGCCGCCATCTTCCTCTCCCACGCGCATCATGACCACCTTGGCTCGCTGCCGGTGCTGACGCGATGCCTGAGCAAAACCCCGGTCTTTACCACGGAAGCGACGGCGACGCTGGGGGAGATCATGCTCCACAATTCCGTCAACGTCATGAGCCGGCAGCGGGAGGAAAACGGGCTGATGGATTACCCGCTCTTTACCCACCGGGAGGTGGACCAGAGTGTGAAGCAATGGCAGAAAGTGCCGCTCCACCGGGCCTTTACGCTGAACGGAGAAAGAGCGGTGGGCGATGAGGCGGTGACGTTCGAGCTTTACGATGCCGGCCATGTGCTGGGGGCGGCAGGCGTGCTCTTCCGGGCGGAGGGCAGGACGGTGTTTTACACCGGCGACGTGAATTTCCACGATCAGACGATCTCACGCGGGGCACGTTTCCCGGAGGAGGGGGTGGATACGCTCATCATCGAGACAACGCGCGGAGATCACGAGACGCCCGCCGGTTTCACGCGCGCGGCGGAGGAGCGGCGGCTGGGCGAGGCGATCCGGGTGGCATTCGAGCGCGGCGGCGCGGTGGTGATGCCGCTGTTCGCACTCGGCAAGACGCAGGAGTTGCTGGTGATGCTCCACGATTTCCGCCGGCGCGGTCAGATTCCCAATTGCCCGATCTATATCGGCGGCCTCGGGGCAAAGCTGACGGAGGTGTACGACAGCCTCGCGCATTCCGCCCCGCGATTGCGCGCGGAGATGCAGATTCTGGATACGACCGCGCCGTTTGTGCTGGCCGGGCGCGGCTCGCACGATGCGCCGATCAAGCCGGGGCGCATCTACGCGCTCTCCAGCGGTATGATGACGGAGAAAACGCTCTCCCATACCTTTGCCCAGCGCATTCTCTCCTCGCCGGAGCATTCGCTTTTCTTTGTCGGTTACGCGGATCCCCAGTCGCCGGCCGGCCGTCTGCGGGCAGCGGCTCCCGGCGCGGAACTGATCCTGGATCCCGAAGCCGGCCCGAGGCAAATCCAGTGCGCGGTGGAGCAGTTCAACTTTAGCGGGCACGCCTCGCGCGAAAGCATTGCCGAGTACGTCCGGAAGCTGGCCCCTCGCAAAGTCATCCTGATCCACGGCGACCCGCCCGCCGTCGCGTGGTTCCAACAGACGCTCAAAAACGCGCTTCCTGCCTCCGAGATTGTTTGCCCCGTCCCGGGAGTGGCGATGGAGATATAAGGTTTTCCCCCGATTACGGCGCGTTAGCCTTTCAATACGCGCCTCGTTCTGCAATATGGCGCCGGGACTCATGCAGCAAATTTCGCTTCCGTTCTTGCCCGTCCCGCGGGGCGCTGAACTCAACAAGGTAGATGATGCGGATATGCCGGCGCACCGGTGGTATCGATTCGTCCTTTCGTATCCGCCACACCTCGTCCGGGATTATCTGAAATGTTTTGCAATCCGACCCGGGCAGCGTGTCCTCGATCCATTTTCCGGTACCGGCACGACGGTAGTGGAATGCAAGAAATTGGGCATCGAAGGGATTGGGATCGAAGCCAACCCGATGGCGCATTTCGCCTCCAAGGTCAAAATTGACTGGAACCCGAACCCCGAGGTCCTGGAGCGAAATTCAGCGGATATCGGAAACAGGATTCTCGCCCGGCTGGCTGAGCAGGGAATCGACGACCGGACGCCCACCTCACCGCGTGATGTGGAACGCCTTATTCCGGCACTCCGAAAGCTCCCCGGCGAGATGGCGGATTTGCTTCTTACGAATTCAATCAGCCCGCTTCCGCTGCACAAAACACTGATGCTGCTGGATGAAATAATGCGCAGCGGGCAGTATCGCGACCACCAGATGCTGGCGCTGGCGAAGGCATTGACCGGTCCGATTGGAAATCTTCATTTCGGTCCGGAGGTCGGAGTCGGTCCCGCCAAAACGGATGCCGCTGTTGTGACTTTCTGGATGAATGGGATCCGCGGAATCTGCCGTGATCTTGAAGCGTTGGGAAACAATCAAACTCAATCCGTGGTTCACCACGCCGATTCCCGCGCCATCTTACCGGTCATTCCCGAGGCTTCCATTGATGCGGTCATCACTTCACCGCCTTATCCCAACGAGAAAGACTATACCCGGACGACACGCCTCGAATCGGTCCTCCTTGGTTTCATTTCATCAAAGGATGAACTTCGTGCATTGAAACGGTCCATGGTGCGGTCAAATACCCGCGGCGTTTACAAGGGGGACGATGACGATCAGTGGATTTCAGGACACGCCGAGATTGAGCGCATCGCCGCGGCCATTGAGGCCCGGCGCATCGAGTTGAACAAGACGAGCGGCTTCGAACGTCTTTATGCGAAAGTGACGAAGCTCTACTTTGGCGGAATGGCCCGCCACCTTGCGGAGATGCGTCGGATTTTGCGGCCAGGCGCCTGCCTTGCCTATGTCGTGGGCGATCAAGCCTCCTACCTGCGCATTATGATTCGCACCGGCCAGATCCTCGCAACCATCGCCAAAGACCTTGGATACCAGGTGGAAGGTATCGACCTGTTCCGCACCCGTCTTGCAACCGCGACGAAAGAGCAATTGCGCGAGGAAGTGGTTGTCCTTCGCTGGCCCGGACTCAAATAAGCCGCTCCTCCCTATGCCCTCCACCAAGAAGCCCAATCGATACGCTCAATTAATCGAAACCATATTCCATTCTCATTACAGGCGGGGAGCGGCGGAGGTGGAATTCCAAAGGCATGAATTTGAATCCACCGCTCGCAATCTGGACGTTCGACTCCCCAAAAATCTGGGGGATCTGATTTACAGTTTTCGCTATCGCGTTCCGCTGCCAGAATCCATTCGCGCGCTTGCTCCCACAGACAAGGAATGGATCATCCGGCCTGCCGGTCGCTCGAAATATCAGTTCGCGCTCGTAAAGGAGTGGGTCGTCGCGCCAAACCCCCATTGGTCGGCGATCAAAATTCCCGATGCCACGCCGGGCCTCATTTCAAAATACGCGTTGTCCGACGAGCAAGCGCTCCTTGCGAAGCTGCGGTACAATCGGCTTATCGATATTTTTACGGGAATCACGTGCTACTCGCTCCAAAACCACCTGCGCACCACCGTCGCAGGCATGGGACAGGTGGAAATTGATGAAATCTATGTGGGCGTTGACCGCTCGGGAGCCCATTACGTCGTTCCGATCCAGGCGAAGGGCGGCACGGATAAGCTTTCGGTCGTACAAATCGAGCAGGATTTCGCCATGGCGGAAGAGAAATTCGCCGGCCTCATGTGCCGGTCCATTGGCGCTCAGTTCATGAACGAGGGAGCAATCGCGCTCTTTGAGTTCGAGCAAGGGAAAAAAGGAGTGACGATTCGGCGGGAATGCCATTACCAGCTTGTTCCTCCAAATGAACTCTCGCCAGAAGACCTGGCGGCCTACCGCCAGAGCCAGAGCGAGTTCCATTGAGAGGAATTGCCTGAATTCTTCCGGCGGATTCTCAGGCTTTCCAATTATGCTCCCCGCATCGCCGGATTACGCCGCTTTCTTGGTGGTGAGCTTGATGAAGATGAAATAGAGGATGCAGAGAATCAGGACGCCGAGGATGAGCGGGTGGGATTGCGCCTGGATGGCCTGGCGCAGGTGCGTGGGGTCCTGGGCCCAATCCGGGTGGACGGCGGCGTACTTGCCAAGGACTTGGCGGCCGTAGATGGCCAGGACGGTGCACCAGATGCCGGCGCCAAGGATGGTGAAGGCGCTGAAGACGCCGAAGCTCATCCGGATGATGCCGGCGGGGATGGAAATGAGGTGCCGGATGACCGGCAGGAGGCGGGCAAAGAAGATGCCGCCGGCCTCGTACCGGTGCAGCCAGTGCTCGGCGCGCTCCAGCTTCTCCTCAGAGATCATGACGTACTTGCCGAAATTGAGGATGAAGACCCGGCCCAGCCAGCGCGAGAGCCAATACATGACGGCGCTGCCAAACCATGAGCCGGCGGTGCCGACTGCGATGATGCCCACGATGCCATCCTTGGATGCGATAAAGGCGGCGGGAGGGATGACCAGCTCGCTCGGCACAGGCAGGATGGAGCTCTCCATGGCCATGAAGAGAAAGGTGCCCAGGTAAACGTGCTGCTGCACCCAGGCAAGGCAGAAGTTTGCGAAGTGTCCCATGGAGCCGCGGTGTGTACCAACGGCCCGGCGGGAGGGAAAGAGATATTATTTGGCAGGCTTTAAGGCGGCGTTTTCCGGCCAGCCTATTCCGCGGCCCAATGCGCCATCCAGGCGAGCAGGACGGCCGCGGAGGCCAGCTCGATGAGCAAGGCGGAATCCGGCTGGGCCGCGAAGCGCCGGACGCGCTGCGTGAGGGGTTTCCAGTTTTTCATACCCCGCCTTACAAGCATCGGCCATGCCCGCGGCCGCGCGTAGATTGGCTATTGGCCAGCCAATTTGCGCACGGTCCGGAGCTGGATGGAGGCAAAACGATCCCTGCCCGCCATGAGATCGCTCACGATGACCAGCCGGTCCTCCGGCGCGACCAATCCCCGCCGGACCAGCTCGGCCTCGGCGGCCTCGATGGTTTTCTCCGGGTCCTGGTCCAGGGCCAGCCGCAGCGCCATGACGCCCCAGAGCTGCTTGAGCTGGCGGCAGACCTCGACGGTGGGCGCGAAGGCGTAGATGGGCGCGGAGCGGGGCCGCAGATTGGCCGTAAAGCGCGCCATGAAGCCGGCCTTGGTAAAGACGAGAATCTTTGAGCCCGGGAGGCTGTTGGCCAGGACGACGGCGGACTGGATGGTTTTGCTGCGGTCATCGGGCAGCATCGCGTCATTGGCAAAACCCATGCCGCCGCTGCGCTCGATGCGGCGGGTGATGGTATCCAGGGCTTTCACGCATTGGACCGGGTATTTGCCGACCGTGGATTCCCCGCTCAGCATGACGGCATCCGCCTGCTCGAACGCGGCGTTGGCCACATCCGTAACCTCCGCGCGCGTGGGGATGGGGTTGCTGATCATCGACTCGAGCATGTGTGTGGCCACGATGACGGGGCGGTCCACGCGCAGGCATTTTTTGACGATGCGCCGCTGGATGATGGGCAGCTCCTCCATGGGGCACTCGATGCCCAGATCGCCACGCGCCACCATGATGCCCTCGGACTCCTCGATGATGGCGTCGATATTATTGATGGCCAATTGATGCTCGATCTTTGCGATCGCCCGCGCCTGGCTGCCATGATCCGCGATGGTCTTTTTCAGCAGCCGCATATCCTCCGGGCCGCGGCAAAAACTGAGCGAGATAAAATCGACCCCCAGCTCGCACCCGAGCGCGACATCCTCGATATCCTTTTCCGTCAACGCGGGAAGATTCACGCGCACGCCGGGCAGATTGATGTGGCGGCGCGAGCCGAGCACGCCATCGGTGAGCACCTCGCACCGGATGCGGTTTGCAAATTTCTCCAGCACCCGCATGCGGATGACGCCGTTATCCACCAGCACGACATCGCCGGCGGATATATCGTGCACCAGCCCGTCGTAGTTCACATCCACCGACGCGTACTCCACGCTGTGCGCGCCCTGGATGGTGAACTCGAATATCTCGCCCGGCTTCAGGTTGATCTTGGTGGCGAGGTCGCCGGTGCGGATGGCCGGCCCCTGGGTATCCAAGAGAATGGCGGTCATCGGATCGATGGAACGAATATCCGCGACGACGCGGCGCACCCAGTCGTGGGCGGCGTGGCTCATATTGAGCCGGAAAATATCCACGCCCGCATCGATCATTTTCCGGAGCATCTCCGGCGAGTCCGTGGCGGGTCCGAGCGTGGCGATAATCTTGGTCTTGCGCATAAGGCGCGCAGTTTGACCAAAGATGAACTAGCCTACCAGCCCCGCTTTGATGGCGAAGCGGGCGATGTCCACATTGCTGGTGAGATTCAGCTTCTCCAGGATGCGCGTGCGGTAGGTGCTGACGGTCTTTACGCTGAGGGAAAGCTCCGCGGCCACCTCCTTGACCGTCTTGCCGGAGGCGAGCATCTTCATGACCTGGTACTCGCGGTCGGAAAGGGTCTCGTGCACCGGCTTGTCCTTGGGCGAGGCTACCTCTCGCGCCAGTTTTTGCGCGACGGCGGGCGTCACATAGCAGCGTCCGGCCAGCGCCTCGCTCACCGCCTGGAGAAATTCCGATTCCGGCGCATTTTTCTCGATGTATCCCGCGGCGCCATCGCGAAGTGCGCGCACGGCATACTCCTCATGCGAAGAGCCGCTGATGATCAACACCGGCGTTCTGGGTTTCGCTTTTTTCGCCTCGCGCAATACCTCGATGCCGTCGCGCCCCGGCATGTGAATATCGAGCAGCACGAGGTCCCAATCCTCATTCCAGATGCGGTTGAGCGCCTCCGTCCCATCCCGGGCGTCGCCAAAAGTCACCTCTCCATGCTGACTCTCGATGATGTGCTTGAGGCCCTCGCGGACTACAATGTGATCATCGGCTAACAAAACCTTCATGGCGGAAACGACGGCTCCAGAGGCGGCTCCTCAATAGGTCTGCAAAACGCTTCTTGCACGACAAACAATTCATGCTTGCCGCAGAGAGTGTGGACAAACGCTTCTAATGAGGCAAGGATTTTGCCCGGTATGGAACCCACGCCGGATGAGCACCGCCGGGCATATACGGAACCGGAGAGGAATCGCGAAGACTATGGGACGATGGTCGCACGCATGCTGCCGAAAATGCGCGCGCCGCTGGATCATCTGCTGGCGATGGCCTCGATGCTCTCTCTCACTGGTCTGAGCGAGGACCAGTCCCGCTACCTGCGCACCATCGAGGCCTCCGCGCGTGCCTTGCAGACACTGATCCGCGGGATGCTGGAGCAATCCGAAACGGGCGGAACGCATGAGGGGCGCGTTGCGTTTTCGCCGGCGGCATTGGTCGCGGAGGTCGTGGAGGACATCGCGGGGAAAGCGGCGGAAAAGGGGCTCCGTTGCCGCTCGTATGTGGACGCGGAAGCTCCCGGCGCGGTAGCCGGCGACCGTGCGAGCCTGCGGGAGGCGCTGCTGCAGTTGCTGCGCAATGCGGTGCAATCGACCCAAAGCGGCGAGATTCGCCTGGATGTCCGCGTCGATTCCAGCGGGCCACCGGGCATCGCGCTGCGATTTACCGTTATTGATACCAGCCCGGGACTGGACGCGGCTTCACTCGGAGCGATTTTTGACGATGGGGAGATGGCTTCATGCCGCCGCGTGGTCCAGCGGATGGGCGGGGACTTGCGCGTCCACAGCGGCCGTGGCGAAGGAGCCACTTTTTGGTTCACCGCGCAGTTTTATGAAGCGGTGGAAAAGGAAGCGAAGGCGGCGCCTGCCGCGCCTGACCCGATGGGTTTGCGAATCCTGATTGCCGAAGATCATCCCATCAATCAAGTGGTGCTGGCGGAGCAGCTCAGCGGCCTGGGCCATGAGTGCATGACGGTAGTCAACGGCGCCGAGGCGCTCAAAGCCATCCGCCAATTCCCCTGGGACGCCATCCTGCTGGATTGCAACATGCCGATAATGAACGGCTATGAAACCGTGGAGGCCATCCGCCGCGAGGAAGCCGGCACGGACCGCCACCTCTGGGTGGTGGCTGTGACGGCGAGTGCGCTGGACGGCGAGCGGGAGGCCTGCCTGCGGGCCGGGATGGATGATTTTTTACCCAAGCCGCTCCGGAAGCGCGAATTGGCGGGGGTATTGGCGCGCATCCCGCCGTCCTCCGCTAAGGCCCCGCAATCAAAACCGGCTCTGGACCAATCGGCTCTCGATTCATTAGCGGCCTCAAAGACGGCCAGCGGAGAAAATCTGCTCGAAAGAATGACTAAACTATTTACCGACTCCGGCATGCAACTGATCGCGCAGATGGATGAATCGCTCCGCCAGGATGATTTGGCGGGAGCGATCCGCGCCGCGCACAAGATGGCGGGCGGGTGCAGCTATTTCGGCGCGGAAACTCTCTATGAGCTGTGCACGAGCTTTGAGCGGGAGGGGAAAAAGGAGGATTGCGACGCCTTGCACGGTCTCGCGCCGCGCATCCGGGAGGAGTATAACCGGGTGGAAACGGCGCTGCGGGCAAGGAGTCCTCTCCAGTGAAGGTTCTCATTGCCGAGGATGACCCGGTGGCGGCAGAGCATCTGGCCGCGGTTTTGCACAACATGGGCCATGAGGTGCGCGCCTTTACCAATGGCATGGATGCCTGGAAATCCTTCGATGGCGATCCCACGCGCATTATCATCAGCGATTGGGATATGCCCGGCATGGACGGCCCGGCCTTCTGCCGCATGGTCCGCTCCCGGCCCAAGACGGAGTACGCCTACTTCATCCTCATTACGGCCATCCATACGGATGAGGATAACTACAACCTTGCCATCCGGTCGGATGTGGATGACTTCCTCATTAAGCCGCTGGACCGGTTCGCGATCTGGCGGCGCCTTTACGTGGCGAAGCGCATCCTGAATTTTGCCACCGAGTCAAACCGCCTCCAACTGCTGCTCCCCATTTGCATGTATTGCAAAAAAATCCGCGACAACGAGCAGGTGTGGCAGCCGATGGAAGAATATATCAATTGCCATACGGGCACTGATTTCTCCCACGGCATCTGCCCGGAGTGCGCCGCTGATTTCCTGAGCGGCCGGAGCAAGCGGGACTCCGGTGAAATCGGGTAACCCGGCTGGACTAAATCCAGGTGCCCGCGGGGATGACGGCATTCTTGGGGATGATGACGATGCCGTCGCGAACGTAGTAATTGTCACCGTCCATGCAGTCGGGCTTGCCCTCGGGAGTAATCGCGGAGCCATCGCCGATGCAGGCGTTCTTGTCCACGATGGTCTTCTCGATCACGCAATTCTTGCCGATCCCGTAGGGCACCTCGCCGGCCCGCTCCTTGGCGGTCATGTTCACGTCATAAAAATCCGCGCCCATGATGATGGAGTTGCGGATGCTGGTGCCCGCGCCGATGTACGAGCGGATCCCGATGACGGAGCGCTCGATATGAGCATCGGCGATCTTGCATCCGTCGGAAATGATCGCCTGGCGGACGGTGGCGCCGTTGATCTTGCTGGCCGGCAGGAAGCGGGCGTGCGAGTAGATGGGGCAGGTGGCGTCGAAGAAGGTGAAATCCGGGGCCGGGTCGGTGAGGTTGAGATTGGCCTCGAAGAAGGCGCGGATGGTCCCGATATCCTCCCAATAGCCCTGGAAGATGTACGCGTGCACCGGCAGGGCGCTGATGGATTGCGGGATGATGTGTTTGCCAAAATCCACAAGGTCATTATCCAGCGCGCGGACCAGTGTATCGCGATTGAAGACGTAGATGCCCATCGATGCCTGGTAAAGCTCTTCCGACGGCTCCTTGCCCAGCTCTCCCAGCAGGCCCCCGGGAATCTTCAATTCATCCAGGATCGCCGGTTCCTTCGGCTTCTCTTCAAAACGAATGATGCGCCGGTCGGCGTCCGTATGCATGATGCCGAAGTCCGGCGCGGCCGCGCGCGAGACGGGGATGGTGGCGATGGTGATCTCCGATTTCTTCTCGATGTGCTGGCGCAGCACGTCCCGATAATCCATGCGGTAAAGCTGATCCCCGCTCAGGATGATGAAGTAATCGTACGGGCGCTGGAGAAAGTCCCGCAGGTTGCGCCGCACGGCGTCCGCGGTGCCCTGGTACCAATGCGAGCCGCTGGGCGTCTGCTGCGCCGCCAGTATCTCCACGAAGGACCGGGAGAATTGGTCGAACTTGTAGGCTGCGGAGACGTGCCGGATGAGGGAGGTGCTGTTGAATTGCGTCAGCACGTACATCTGCCGGAGGCCGGAGTTGATGCAATTGGAGATCGGGATATCGACGATGCGATATTTTCCCGCGAGCGGCACCGCCGGCTTGGAGCGGTCCTTGGTAAGGGGAAAAAGGCGCGTGCCGGCGCCGCCGCCCATGATGATTGCCAATGTCCGCTGCTCGATGGATCGAAGTTTTCCAGAAGTCATACCAAAGGGGTTGGCAGACCATGATGGGAAGCCCCGCACCGGATTGCGAGAACTCTTCGGCGACAATCTGGTGAAAAAGCGGGGAAAATCGCCAAGCCCGGGCTCGCTCCATCCCCGCCCGAAAACTTCCTCTTACCGGGCACGGGAAAACACAGGGAGCCTCTTCCTGCTGATGCGGGGGTGGCGCGATGGACCCGCCAGGTCGCCAACGAATCCTCCTGCTCGATGCCCCCGCAGGCCGGGAGCATTCGGGATGGAGAGGCCGCGGGGTTCAGATCCCGTCGGCCCGATTATGTTTTTGAGGAGAAGCGGGCGCCCAGAATGGGCTTCCGAAGGATTTAGGTTTCCCTTCCAGAAACTTTTCTTACAAAATGATTGACGCTAAAGTTGCGCGCAGCACCTGCAAGACGCCTCAAAAAGTCAATGGAAATAAATGAACTCACTGACGCATCACTTTTCCTGCAAAGGTCGAGTTATGGACAGAGACAACCATTGTGTTTCGGGGGCACTTTCCGGCGATCGATTCGCCCTGGCTCGG
>DATAXI010000267.1:0-28716 GCA_036266845.1 Chthoniobacteraceae bacterium
CGCCGCGGAGCCGAAGTTATGGAAGGCCAGCGCGAGCATCTGGGAGAGATAGGACATCGTGCTCTCGCCGCCATAGTTCTGCCAGTTGGTATTGGTCAGGAAACTCATCGCTGTGTTGAACGAGAGGTCCGGCGTGCAGCCCGCCATCTTTTGCGGGTTGAGCAGGCCCTGAAACGGCAGCTTATCCTGATAACGCAGGATGAAGTAAGTCATCAATGCCGTCACCAGGCTGAAGACGAGCATGGAAACGGAGTACTGTTTCCAGTTCTGCTCCTTCCTTGGGTTGACGCCGCAAATCGCGTAGGTAACTTTCTCAAACGGCTTGACGATGGGATCGAGAAAAGTCTTCCCGTCCGCATCGAGCACTCGCATGAGGAAGAGTCCGAGCGGCTTGGTGATCGCGGTCAGGATCGCCACGTAAATAATCAATTGAATCCAGCCAGAGGCATTCATAAGAGGTCCGGTAAGTGAGCAGGTGGGTAGAGTTAAAATTTTTCCGGGCGAATGATCGTAAAAATCAAATAAACGATAAGGCCCAGCGATATAACGCCGACAATGGTGTCCATAAGAGTAAGATGAAGAGTTACACTTTTTCGCAGGCCCGGATGAATAGGATCATGAGCGCGAAGAAGCCTATCGAGGCCAGCGTGTAGTACAGGTCCGGCATGGTTGTTGTATTCAGATGAGGTTGTTATTTACTTTCGAGATTGAACGGCTCCTCGCTGGAGCCAAAGTGGAACAGCTCGTAAATCCGCCGCATATTGGCCTGCGCGGGCTCGAAGCCCTTGCTCACCTTGATGGCGCGTCCGTAATAGCGCCGGGCCTGGTCGAATTCCTCGCGCATCTCGAACATCACCCCGGCCAGGTTGAGCGCCTGGGGCGAATCGGGCTCGATCTCGAGCGCGCTGATCAGATTGCGGCGCGCCGCGGCAAAGTCCCGCAGGTTGATGGCGCGCTTGGCGCAGCGCAGGAAGTAGTCAAAATCGTGCGTCTGCGGCGCCTTGCGCTCATCCATGGAATGGCGCACCAGGACATCCTTCACGATCGCGCGGAGCTGGTCCGGCGTCACTGGCTTCTGGAGAAAATCAATCGCGCCGCACTTCATGGCGCTTACCGCGTTGGGCACGTCCGCGTAAGCGGTCACAAAGACCACCGGCGTGGTGATGCCCTGGTGATTCATCTGCTCGAGCAGCTCCAGGCCGGTCATCTCCGGCATGCGCAGGTCGAGAATCGCCACGTCGTACCGGCGCCCGTGGAATTTCTCCATGGCGGTGGTGGCGGACTCGGCCTCGTCCACCTGAAACATGCTGTCGAGCGCGGTGCGATACATCAGGCGGACATTGCGCTCGTCATCCACCACCAGGATGGATGCGTTCTTGGATGCGGTAGTTTTCATTTGTGGGAAGCAGCCGGCGCGACCGGGGAGGCGGCGCCGTCGTAGAACGGGAGGTCGAAGTAAAATTCCGCGCCCTGGCCGGGCACGCTGCGCACGCCGATGCTCCCGTGGTGAGCGCGGACGATTTCGCGGGCGATGGAAAGACCGAGGCCCGCGCCGGTTTTCTCCGCGCCGGGCACGCGGTAGAATTTCTCGAAGAGGTAAGGCTGGTACTTGGACGGGATGCCCGGCCCTTGATCGGTGACCGAGAAACGGATACCGCCGTCCTCACGCGAGGCTTTGACGATAACCTCCCCGCCATTCGGCGAATGCTTGACGGCATTGGTGATGAGATTTGAGAAAACGTGGGATATCTGCTGCCACTCCACCGCCACCAGCGGCAGGAGCAGCGGCTCCTCCGGCAGCGCCGGAGCCAGTTGCACACGGCTGCGGTCCGCGACATCCTTGTTGGCCGCGATGGCGGAGTTGACCAGCTCGGCCGCCGTGCGCGGCTCGATCATCATGTGGGCCGTCCCGGATTCGAGCCGGGCCAGGTCCAGCAGATCGTTGATCATCGACAGGAGCCGCTCGGAATCGTCACGGGCGGCGAGCACCAGCTCCGATTGTTTCGCGGTCAGCTCGCCGATGGATTCCTCCAGCAGGAGGTGAAGCGCCATCCGCACGCTGGTCAGCGGCGTCTTCAGCTCATGGCTTACCGTGGAGACTAGGTTCGTCTTCAGCTCGTCCACCAGGCGCAGCCGCGTCACGTTTTGCAGAATGGCCGCACCACCAAAGATGGCGCCTTTTTCGCCGCGGATGCCGATGACGCGGGGCAGGAAAAACGTTTCCTTATCGTCCGGCCGCACGCAGATTGCGTTGGCAAAACTGACCGGAACGTAATCGTCCCCGCCTTTCAGCACAGCCTCCACCTGCTCGGAGATCTGCTCGGGCAATTGGTCATCGATGTGCAGCTTTTGCAGCAGCTTCTCGGCGGCGGGATTCTTGAAATTGACGACGCCGCGCGCGTCGAACGCGATGATGGGATCGGGGAAGGCGGAGAACGTGATCTCCGTCATCTGCCTGGCCTGGAGAATCTCGTCGCTGGTGATCTGGCGGTAGGCGCGCAGCTTCGCGGCCATCTTGTTGAATGCGTCGGCCAATTGCCCCAGCTCATCCTGGGAAACCACGGGCACCACCTGATCCAGATTGCCATCGCCCAGTTCGCGGGAAAAGGCGGTGAGCGATTGAATGGGCCGAAGGATCGCCCTCAGGAGGAGGTGGGCAAAGAAGAAGGCGCCCGCCAGCCCGGCGATTATCGCAATCACCATATAGCGAATGGAAGTGGCGCTCAGCACGCGCGCCTGGTGATCCGCCAGGATCATATTGTTCTGGTTCAGCTCCAGGATGGCTTGCGCCGTATTCTTCACCTGCGTGAAGAGCGGCAGCATCTGCCCGAAGTACATCGCCCGCCGCTGGTTCACATCCGAGGTGGCAAGGAAAGCGTTCACCTTGGCCACGTACTGCCCGTGGAGGGATTGCAACTTGTCCGCAAGCTGCTGCTCCTGCGGCAGGATGGTGATGTTGTGCATCTCCGTGTCCAGGTTGTGCTCGAAGACGGGGAGATTCTCGTCGTACATCTTCCGCGAGAGGTCCCACTGGCCCGCCAGCGTGAAGAACAGGGCGGAGTCCATTCGCTCCGCGGATTCCTTCATGTTCTGGCAGGCGACGACGCTGGCGTAATTCTCGCGCAGAATGGTATCGATGGCGCCGCCCAGCCGGAAAAAGAGCGCGATGGCGTAACAGCCAATCGCCAGAAACAGGACGAGCAGCGGCAGGAGTCCGATGAGTACGCGTTTACGCACCCCTGGCCCATTAGCGGCTGCCATGCCGGGGCCGGATCAAATTCACAAGTGCCTATGCATCAGAGAGATGGCGATTACCTATTTTTACGAAATCCAAATCCGTCCATGCAGAATGCACGAAAGACCCCCGGACCCCGTTGCAAAATGCACGCGCCCGCCGGCTCTTATTTCTCCAGCTTTTTCCGGCGGCGATAGAGGGTCGCCGGATCGATTCCCAAAACCATGGCAGCCTCTTCCAGACTGCGGGTGGAGGCGATGACGGCGCGGATGTGCTCGTTTTCGATCGCTTCCAGGCTAAAACGGCCGCCGATCTGGAATTCAGACGTGGGCTGGACGCTCTCCGAGAGATCGGCGACGCCAATGGTATCGCCATGGCTCAGGATCACCGCCCGCTCGATCACGTTGCGCAGCTCCCGCAGATTGCCGGGCCAGGGATGCTGCTCCAGCGCGGCACGCGCCTCTGGCGAAAAACCGGCAGCCAGCTTGCCGGCGTGTCCGGCAAAGAAGGCAAGCATCCGGGAAGCGAGGCCGGGGATATCCGGGACGCGCTCGCGCAATGGCGGCATCGTCAGGGAAATCACATTGAGGCGGTAGAAGAGGTCCTCGCGGAATTTACCGTGCGCAACGGCGGCTTTAAGGTCGTGATTGGTTGCGGAGATGACGCGGACATCCGCCTTGCGCGGGCGGGTTTCGCCCACCCGCTCGTACTCGCGCTCTTGTAACAGGCGCAGGAGCCGGGCCTGCACCTCCAGCGGCAGGTCGCCGATTTCATCCAGGAAAAGCGTCCCGCCATCGGCGGCGGCCACCTTGCCCCAGGTATCGGAAAGGGCGCCGGTGAACGCCCCCTTCACATGGCCAAAGAGCTCACTCTCCAGCAGCTCCCGCGAGAGGCTGGGACAGCTCACCGTGACGAAGGCATGCCCCCGCCGCGGGCTCTGCTGGTGCACGGCGCGGGCCATCACGCTCTTGCCGGTGCCGCTCTCGCCCAGCAGCAGGATGGTGGCATCGCTGGCCGCCGCGCGAAAGGCGACATCCATCACCTTGTGCATCGAGGGGGAATCCGTTTGCAGGTCCAGCTCCGGCGCCTCGGATTTGAGGCGCGATTCGAGTTCCGCCACCCGGTTCTCCAGCCGGCGCGTCTTTTCCGCCTTGGCCAGCACCTGGCGGATTTGCTCCGGCGTGCAGGGTTTCGGGAGGTAATCGAACGCGCCGCGGCGCATCGCTTCCACCGCCGTCTCGATGGATGCGTAGGCGGTCACAATCACCACGCTGAGGCGCGGAACCAACTCCAGCGCGGAGGAGAGGAGATCCAGCCCGCTCTCCTGGCTCAGTTTCAGGTCAAAAAAGGCAACGTCAAACGGGCCGGCGGTCTTGAGCAATTGCAACGCGCCTTCCACGGAAGAGGCAACCTCGACATCGTGGCCGAAAGCCTCAATGGCCACGCGGAAGGTATTGCGGATGTTGCGTTCGTCATCGACGACGAGAATGCGCATGGCCTGAAGTATGAGTTATGAAACCGACATTATGAAAGGGGGAAAGCGCGGGCCTGTGGAAGGCCGTCGGGCTATTGCCCATTCCATAAACTCCGCCGCACCTGCCGGGGCTTTTCAGGATTCGATCCATTTCTCCGGGGCTCGCGAGCCCGGCTGCATTCCACCGGATCCTCCGGGCTTCAATGGCACCCGCAGCCCGGGCCGCAGTCTTTGGCGGTATCGCGCACGTGGACATCGAGCGTGATGTCCTGAAAGGCGATTTGCTCGCGGATGCGGCCCAGCAGATGGAGCGTGAGGGAGTCCGGCTGTGTGGCGCTCTCAATGAGGAGGGCCAGCGGGCGGTCCGCGAATTGTGGGGCGGTATCAGCCAATTCGCCGTCGAGGGCAAAGGAGAGATAGGCATTCAGCTTCTCCTGGAGCTGGAAGAGCTGCCGCTTCGCGCCAGTCCACGCCTCATCCTGCCGGATGACCATCACCAGACGTCCGGAAGATTCCTCGATGCCCATGGCGTCAATGACGTTCGCTTTTTCCAGGCTCATTGCGCGGGGTGATCCTGTTTCGCCAGCTTCTCTTTTGCGCCGGCTATCTTGACGGCGATTTCCTTGTTATCCTTGTCGATGTTTGAGGAGCGCTGCCAGTACTCGAGCGCCTTTGCCGTCTCGTTGGATGCGGCGTAGGCATCGCCCAGGTGCTCATCCACGGTGGCGTCCTCCGGCTGGATCAGCTTCGCCGCTTTCTTCAGCAACTCCACGGCGTTCTTGATATCTTTCTTCTTGAAATAGTACCAGCCGAGGCTGTCCAGGTAGGCCGGATTATCCGGGTCCATCCGGAGCGCTTTTTTGATGTAATCCGCCCCCTCGTCGAGGTTCATCCCGCGGTCCACCCACATGAAGCCGATGTAATTATACGCCTCCGCGGCCGCTTGCGGGTCCAACTGGATCGATTTCTTGAGCATCTCGACCGCCTTGTCGAGCTGGCCCGCCTGCTCCGCCGCGGCTCCGTAGGCGAAGTAAAATTCCGCGTCCAGCATTTCCGTCTGCCCTTGCTGGGCCTCGTCCACCGCCTGGTCAAAGATATCGACGGCCTCCTTGTAGCGCTTCGCCTCGCTCAGGGCCAGGCCCAGGGAATAGGTCACCTGCGCCTCGGTGGGAAATTTCTCCCGCGCATCCGAGAGCAGCGTGATCGCATCGTCCGTCCGCTTCTCCTTCATCATCAGCGCGGCCTCGCGGATGTAATTGCCGAAGTCCGCCGGCTTCAGCAGCATCATCTGCTGGCAAATGGCGATTGCCGCGTCGTTCTGGTTTGCCTTGTCGTACAGCCGGCAGAGCAGGTCGTAGGAATCGTACCGGAGCGGCTCCTCCTTCACCAATTGCTTCACGGTGGCGATTGCCTGGCTGGTCTTTCCGACCGCGTCGAAGCAGCGGGCCAGGTTTTCCCGCGCGTCGGGAATTGTCTCGTCGCCATCGGCGGTGTTGGCCGGGCTGTACTTGATCGCATCCAGGTAAAGCGGGATCGCCCGCGCTTCCTGCTCCGTGCGGGCGTAAAAATCGGCCACATGCGCGAGCGTCTCGGAGTCTGTGCCGGCATTCTCCAGGGCGTGCCCAAAGATCACGTCCGCTTTCTTGATCGCTTCCTTAGAGGGATTATCGCCCAGGCTCTTGAGGTAAAAATCGCCGAGCTGCAGCCAGTATTGCGGATCGGTGCTCTTTTGTTTGGCGGCTTCGTCCAGCAGCGCGGCGGCTTTCTCCGGTTGGTTGAGCGTGCCCAGGATCTCGTACTCGGCGATGTAGGAGGCAAAACTAACCGGGTCGAGCGCGAGCGCCTGCTGCGCGAATTTCAGGCCGAGTTCCGGCTTGTTGAGGAACTTCGAGTAAAGCTGGGAGAGATAAAGGTAGGCCAGCGGGGCCTTTGGCGCGGCCTTGATGGAATCCTTGAGCACCTCGACCCCGTCCGAGGGATCGCCGCGGCGCGCCATCTCAAACGCGACCTTGACCGCCAGCTCGGTGTAGCCGGGGTCGAGCGCGAGCGCCTTCTTGTAATCCTCGAGCGCTGTGTCGGAATCGGCGGCATCCTCGGCCATGATGGCCTGGGAGAATGCGGCCAGCGCGCCGGCTTTCGATGCGTAATCCCCGTGGAGTTGCAAATCCCCCGCGGGCGGCGCGTTGCGTCCGGGCAGCACATCCGCCTCCGCGGCCTGATTGCTGGGAGGGTTCTCCAAGGCCCGGGCACAAGGCGTCGAGGCCAGTGCCGAGGCGAGAAGCAGGACGGCGATGGATTTGCCAGGTGATTTGGCGATGAAATTGGCCGGGAGCCAAGGACGGAAGGGCGTGTAAAACCGCGGCGCGCCCGGTGGAAGCAAGCCCCGCAAGAGATTCATCGCCCAAATCTACCGTCTAGCTCTTGTAGCGCAAACGCTTCTTGTGGCGGTTTAATTTCATCCGCTTCTTGCGCTTATGCTTTGCGATTTTCGCTTTGCGTCGTTTCTTCAGTGAACCCATCGGGATTGTTTTGTAATGCGCGCGTGACCGGGGCGGCCACGCGAGCCGTTGAGAGAAGCATCGTGCCGGAGAGGAAGCAAACGGAAAAATCGGCTATTTTTGACCGGGCCCGCCGGAGGGGTATTCCGGCAGCCCATGGAGGGAACCAGCGCCATGGTCAGTAAACCACCTTATTGAGGGGATATTCGATGATGCCCTCGGCGCCCAACTCCTTGAGCTGAGGGATGATCTCGCGCACCACTTTTTCATCGATGATGGTTTCCACCGCCACCCATCCCGGAGTCGCGAGGTGTGCGATGGTGGGGTTGCGCAGCGCGGGCAGCGCCTTCAGCAGCGCCTGCAGGCTGGCCTCCTCGATGTTCATCTTCAGGCCCACTTTATCCCGGGCATTGAGCGCGCCGGTCAGCAGCAGCACCAGCCGCTCGATCTTCGCCCGCTTCCAGGTATCGGCCCAGGCCGTCTTGTTCGCGATCAGGCGCGGGGAGGAGGTCATGATCGTCTCGAGGATGCGGAGCTTGTTTGCCCGCAGCGAGGAACCGGTTTCCGTGACATCGACAATCGCGTCCACCAGATCCGGCACTTTCACCTCCGTGGCTCCCCAGGAAAATTCGACTTCCGCCGTCACCCCATGCTGTTCCAGAAAGCGCCGGGTCATCCCCACCGCCTCCGTCGCGATCCGTTTCCCCTGCAAATCCTTGACGGTGCGGATGGCGGAATCCTCCGGCACGGCCATGACCCAGCGGGTCGGCTGCGCGCTCGCCTTGGAGAAGGTCAGCTCGCACACCGTCTCGACGTCCGAGCCGTTCTCGATAATCCAGTCATGCCCGGTAAGCCCGCAATCCAGAAAGCCATGCTCGACGTAGCGGGAGATTTCCTGCGCCCGCAGCAGGCGGATTTGCAGCTCCGGATCATCCACGGAGGGCTTGTAAGACCGGCTGGACACATGCACGGAGAACCCCGCCTTCCTGAAAAGCGCGAAAGTTGCCTCCTGAAGGCTGCCCGAGGGCAGCCCGATGCGAAGTATGGAACCGGTGGACATGACTGGGACCCGCTATCCGCGGGGGGAGCGTTTCTAAAGGGCGGCTCCCGCGCTGGCGAGGGAAAATTTTGGCGGGTGGCGGCTCGTAGCCAATACGGCTATGCCTTTCGCATCAAAGTTTGAGGGGGCTTGATTTACCTTGATTTGGCTTGATCTGCCTGAGCAACAGCCAAAGGACGCCGCCTTGATTTTCCCGGAATCAAGGCTGGTTTCGGGGTTTGATATGGCTTGATTTATCTTGATCCTGTAGCGAGCAAAATGTCTTTCGGGCATCGCATGGGCATCACTCAAAGGCCTGGCCTTGCGCGGTGTGGTCGCAACCAAAGCAAGGGCGGATGAAACGCGGGGGCGCGGAGGCCGCGGAGGAAACACCGAAAGGGGAAAAATCGTCGTGAAGTTGATCGAATTCCAGGTATTGCACTGCAAAGGCCGCAAAGGGATGCCGCACGATTTAAATGTCAAAGAACCGCGGAACTATCGCCCAAGTATAGATGTTCTCTCAGTTTCAGCAAATTGGTGATTGTCCAGGTAGCGGCTTTTCGGATCGGGGATACTGCGGGTCGCGAGGTTGTGGAATCAATCCAACGTCTGGGCGTGGGACGAGCGCGTCTCTATCAATTGCGTGCCGCGTGGTTGAAGCATCCAAAGGGCTTTGAGCCTCGGCTCTTTGGGCGACAGCACGTTAACAAAGAACGGAAGGCCCAAGAGCCAAAATGTCAGGGCTTTCGAGAAGGCGGTCCCTCCCGCCCCATCCGGCTTCATCTACTTTTGAGTGAGGAAGGGCGTGCTTACGACAGCAGATTTTCCTGAATATACCGGAAGCTCTGGGCGAGGGAATCGACCGGATCGCCCGGGCAGGTATCCTGTTCCACGATGAACCACTGGCAGCCGGCGGCTTCCGCGTCGGCGATGATGCTCTTAAAGTCGAGAACGCCCGCGCCGATCTCACAGAAAGCGGGAGTGTTGCTCGCGGTGGTCTCGTAATCCTTGAGGTGGATCATCGGGAGGCGTCCGTGGAGTTTGCGGCACCAGGCGCGGTTATCGCCGCCGCCGTACTGGATCCAATAGGTATCCGGCTCGCCCTGGATGGCGGGGGCGCCATCGTAAATGAGATCGAGGATTGTCTTGCCGTCCAGCTTGCGGAATTCGTGATTGTGATTGTGGTAGCAAAGCGTCTGGCCGGCCCCGGCGAGGACTTCCGCGGCGTGCTGGAGCTTCGCGATCATCGCATCCACGCTCTTGCGGCTGGAGAGATCGATGTCGGTCGGGAAAGGATAGGCCGTCAGCTTGCAGTCGAGGATGTTCAGGTTCTCGATGACTTTTTCCGGGGTGTTCAGGATTACGTTGCTGCTCTCGTGCGTCGCGCAGCAGACCAGGCCGGTATCGGCGCACATGCGGATGAAATCGGAGTAGGCGACCTCCTGGCCGAGCCCGCTGAGCTGGACGGCGGTGTAGCCGGTCTCGCGGAGGCGGCGGAGGGTTTTGGCGACGCCGGCGGCATCCGTGAGGGTATCGCGGCAGGTGTAGAGTTGGGCGGCTACCTGGGAAATTTTCATAAGGTGGTTGGAGGCGGGATAAGGGTGGAAACCGGGTGGATAAAGGGATTGTAAAGGCCGGGCGGGTAAAGCCGCGTCTCAGGCCGGGACCTGGCCGAATTCGAGATGTTCCGGGAGCGGTTCGGGCCGGGTCATTTCGGTTTTCAATTCCATGTGCGTTCCCTTCGCGGAGGCTTCGAGGATGGCGTGCATGATATCCAGCACATGGGCGGCCATGTGCTCATTGGCGCGGTGGGGCCGGCGGGAGGCGATTGCGGCGGCCATATCCGCCAGGCCCAGGCCGCGGGCATTCTCCCCGTAGCCGAATGGGGAGGGGACCGCCGTCCACTCCTTTTCGCCGGGCCGGTTGATGAGGACCTCGCCGTCAAAGCAATTGGGGTCCGGGACCTGCATGGTGCCGCCGGTGCCGTAGATTTCGATGCAGGGGAGGTGGTTTTTTCCCGGTATATCAAAGCTTGTGACGATGGTGGCCACCGGTCCGGAGACGAAATCGAGGAGGCCGGCGATGTGGCTGGGCGTCTGCACGTCGATGGACTTGCCCTCATTCGGCCCCTGGGCAATGGCGCGCCGCGCCGTGGAGATGCGGGCGGAGCCGGAGACACGCTTCACGGGTCCAAGCAGCGAGGTAAGCATGGTCAGGTAATAGGGGCCCATGTCGAACATGGGACCGCCGCCGGGCTGATAGAAGAACCAGGGATTGGGATGCCAGGAATCCGGACCGCCGGAGAGCATGAAGGCCACCGCGGCCACGGGGGCGCCGATCGCCCCTTCGTCCAGCAGCTTGCGCGCATTCTGGTGGGGCGAGGCAAGGAAGGTGTCCGGCGCGCAGCCCACGCGGAGGCCGTGCTTGCGGGCCAGCGCGGTCATCTCCGCGGCTTCCTCACGGCGCGAGGAGAGCGGCTTTTCGTTATAGACAGATTTGCCGTTGCGCAGGGCGTCCAGCGCCACCTCGCCATGCGCGGCGGGAATCGTGAGGTTCAGGACGATGTCCACCTTGTCCCCTTCAATCAGTTCCTTAGGCGTGAGGATGTTCGAGATATTGAACGCCCTGGCTTGCGCCTCGGCTCGGGCCGGGTCGAGATCGGCCACGGCCGTCACCTCGATGTTTTCGAACCGGGCGGAATTCTCGAGATAGATCGTACTGATATTGCCACAGCCGACGATGCCGATGCGGGATTTCTGAACCATTTGCGGTTCAAGCTAATTGACTTCTCGCCGGGCTTGAATGGAAACTCCGCTCAAAAACATGGATTTTTTAGTCAAGCATTGGGGGCCGTATCTCAGGCAGTTTCCTTCGCATTTTCCGGTTATTTCCATGGATTTTATCCGGAATAAGGAGGATTGGGTGCGGCGCCGCTTTGCAACCTGTAGCTTTTCTCTCATCCTCCGGGGGCGCGGCTCGTACACCCGGGGCGGCAGGACGTGGGAGGTCATTCCGCCCTGCGTGCTGATCGAGTTGCCGGGCGATTACCTGGAATACGGCCCGGGCCCGCCATCCGGGCGCTGGGATGAGCTGTACATCACCTATGCGGGCGGCCTGACGCGGAAGTTTGAGGAGTGCCATTTCGTAAACCGGGAGCAGCCGGTGTGGCCGATTGCAAATCCCTCCACCGCCAACGTGCTCATCGCGGAGCTGGAGGCGCTCTCGAAGGCCCCGGCGCCGGAAACGGTGGTGGATCGGGTGGATCGCGCCTGCGAACGGCTTATCCTGGAGACGCGTCTCTCCAGCCGGCCCGCGCGGGGTGGCGAACAGATGATTTCCGTCACGCTCTCGGAGATGCGGATGGACCTCGCGCGGCCGTTTGACTGGGAGAAAACGGCGGCGCGCAATGGCGTTTCGGTATCCACATTCCGCCGGCGGTGGCAAGCCGCCAGCACCACGCCCCCGGCGCGGTACTTGAAACAGCTCCGCATCACGGAGTCGTGCCGGCTGCTGGCGGAGACCGCGCTTCCTATTTATGAGATCGCGCACATGGTGGGCTTCGCGGATGAACTCTACTTCTCGCGCCGCTTTCACCGGGAGCTTGGGATGGCGCCGCGGGAATACCGGCACCTGCAGAAGGCGCGAACCGCGCGCTCGGCATGAACTGGCGGTGATCCAAGAGGGGCATTGACGGGCGATACGACCGAGAGCGGCCCGCCCGTCAAAAATAGCAGCACACGCGGCGGCGCATTGGAAAACGATCCAAGGGGGTATGGTTAAACCACCGCAACCGGTGCATATTCCCGGCACGTCCCGAGGGGAAGAACTGGCATTGACCAAGGGCAAGGAGCCCGGACGCCGAGGTCACGCGGGCCGCAATTACCGCGGCGCGCGCGACTCGACCGGCATCAACGCCCGCAACCGCCGCCCGATCCACCCGGACATGCCCAGTATCCCCCCGGCCTGATCACAAGCCCGCCCCAGCCATGAGCTCCAGCACGAGCACCGGCGGCGCGCTGGCGGCCCTGCGCCGCTATGCGCGGCCTCGCGCCACCGAGGAGTTTTGTGAGCTCTGCAATATACGCATCGCGCCGGTGCACAGGCATTTGCTGGAAGTCGCCGCGCGCAGGATCACTTGTGCGTGCGATGCCTGCGCCTTGCGGTTTCAGGATGTGGTCGCGGGCCGGTTCAAACTGATTCCGCGCGATCCCCGGGCGCTTCCCGGCATGACCGTCCCGGATGCGGAATGGGAGTCCCTGGCGCTGCCGATCAACCTCGCGTTCTTTTTCTTCAGCACGCCCGCGCAGAAAATGGTGGCGCTCTATCCCAGTCCCGCAGGCGCTACGGAATCGCTGCTGCCGCTGGAGACGTGGGAGACCCTGGTTCTGGAAAATCCCGCTCTTGGGACATTGCAGCCCGACGTCGAGGCGCTGCTGGTCAATCGCGTGGCGGGGGCGCGGGAGTATCTGATTGCGCCCATCGATACGTGTTTCGAGCTCACCGGCATAATCCGCATGCATTGGCGCGGGCTCTCCGGCGGGCAGGAAGTCTGGGACCGGATCGGCGCGTTTTTCATGAACCTGAAGGAGACGAGCCGTGCCTGATCTGGATTTCAAGGTCACCGGCGTGGAGGCTGCCGCGCGTGGCATGACGCCGCTGCTCCAGTTTGCGCTGGAAGTTACGGCAAGCCCGCCGGAAGAACCGATCCAGAGCGCCATCCTCCAGGCGCAGATTCAGTTCCAATGCCCGCGCCGCGCCTACAATGCGGACGAAAAGGAGAAGCTGGTGGATCTCTTCGGCACGCCCGAGCGCTGGGGGCAGACCTTGCGCAACCGGCTCTGGACTCACTCGAATTTCACGCTCGGGCCGTTCACGGGGGCGACCCCCGCTCGATTGCAGGTGGCCTGCACCTTCGATCTCAACGTCGGCGCCGCGAAATACTTTGATGCCCTCGAAGGGGGGGACGTCCCGCTGCTCTTTCTCTTCAGCGGCACGGTTTTTTATAGTACGCAGGATGGCCGGCTGCAGGTGCAGCGCGTCTCGCATGAGAAAGAATGCACCTGGCGGATGCCGGCGAGCACGTGGCGGGAGCTGATGGATCACCATTGGCCCAATACCGCGTGGATCGTGCTGCATCGCGATCTCTTTGACCGGCTGAATGCCTACAAGCGGCGCAGCGGATGCCCCGATTGGGATCAAGCCCTGGACCGGCTGCTCACCGGCGCGGAAACGCCGGAGCCCGCGCTCCCCACTCCACTCTTATGAACGATACCCTCGTGGACAAGGTAGCCGAGGCCGTGCTTTACGAAGGCTACATCCTTTACCCTTATCGCGCCTCCTCGCGGAAAAACCGGGAGCGCTTCACCTTCGGGCGCGTCTATCCGCGCGCGTACAGCCTGGCGCAGAACGGCGCGGAGCCTTGCGTCATGCAGACCCAATGCCTTGTGCGGCGCGCCGGCTCCGGGGCGTCATTTGCCGTCAGCATCCGCTTTCTTCATCCCATGGCGCGCGAGGTTTGCGCCGCCTCCAGGACGGGCGAGCCGCTGGAGACGGTGGCGGAACTGCGCATCGACGGACGCCACTACCAGACCTGGCACGAGGCCGTGGAGCGGGAGGTTGCCATGCCGCATATCGCAGCCGGAGCGGCGGGAGCGCGACGGCGGACGTTTTCCTTCCCGGAGTGCAACTCACTCGAGATATTGAAGAATACGGAAGGCGCAATCGCCGGGGTCATCCGAAGGCGCCAGCGTGCGATCGAGGGAATTGTGGAGGTTGCCGTGGAGGCGACGGATGCCCTGGTTTCCAAAGTCACCGTGCGCGTCACCAATACCACGCCGATGGAAGAGCCGGATATCGCGACCCCCGAGGCGGTGCTGTTGAGAACCTTTGCCTCCACGCATACCATCCTCCGCGGGCGGAGCGCGGAGTTCCTCTCCCTCACCGATCCGCCGCCGGAGTACGCCCTTGCGACCACGCTGTGCGAGAACAACGGCACCTGGCCCGTGCTGGTGGGCGAGCCCGGCCAGTGCGATACCATCCTTTCCTCACCCATCATCCTTTACGATTATCCGCAAATCGCCCCGGAGAGCGCGGGGCCGCTTTGCGACGGCACGGAGATCGATGAGATCCTGACGCTCCGCGTGATGACCATGACCGACGACGAGAAAGCCGAGATGCGCGGCGTGGACGATATTGCCCGGCGCATCCTGGAGCGTACGGAGAGCATGGGCGGCGAGGAACTGCTGCGGATGCACGGAGTCATGCGGGATGTGCAGATGCCGGACGATGATTTCTTTGATGAGCACACGCGGCTGGACCACGTCTATGCCGGTGACACCATGCTCCAGGCGGGCGACCGGGTGCGCATCCGCCCGCGCAAACGCGCCGACGCCATCGACATGATGCTGGCGGGAAAAATCGGCCTCATCGAGGCCATCGAGCAGGACGCCGAGCAGCACATCCATCTTGCCCTGGTGGTCGAGGATGATCCGGGGCGCGATCTCGGGATGATCCGCCAGCCGGGGCACCGCTTCTTCTACTTGCTGGATGAAGTCGAGCCGTTGCCGGAGGAGGAGGAGTGACCATGCGCATCCTCGTCGCGGGAATCGGCAATATCTTCATGGGCGACGACGCCTTTGGCTGCGAGGCGGCGGCCGCTCTGGCGCATGGGCGATTGCCGGCGGGCGTGCGCGTCGAGGACTTTGGAATCCGGGCCTACGACCTGGCGTATGCGATCATGGAGGAGTGGGATGCCGTCATCCTGCTGGATGCGCTTCCGCGGGGCGAGCCGCCCGGCACCGTCACGCTGCTGGAGCCGGATTGCCTGGAAGTCTCGCAGGGCGAACCCGACGCCCACAGCATGAACCCGATGACAGCCTTGCAAATGGTGCGCGCGCTGGGCGGCGAGGTGCGGCGTCTCTACGTCGTAGGCTGCGAGCCGTCGATTCTGGAAACGGAAGAATTGGGCCTCAGCGCGCCGGTGAGCGCCGCCGTGCCGGGAGCCGTGGCCATGGTGGAATCGCTGGTCCGGGAGCTGATGGAAACGCGCGAAAGGGAAACACGCGAAAACGTGGCGGCAGCCGAAATACAGGCCAAATGTGCGCTAGAAAAGAGTTAAAGCTGGGGCTGCTTTTGCCGTTTATCGTCGTGGGCGTTCTCGTCATGATGAATTATCCGGAATTGCGGCGCTATCTCCGCATCGAAAGGATGTAAGCGGCGTCCGCCGCACGGGATGAGCCGGAGAGGCCGCGTGGGGTGCGGGTGGCAAGGGAGCCGGCCC
The DNA here is from genome assembly GCA_036266845.1 of Chthoniobacteraceae bacterium. Taxonomy (GTDB): domain Bacteria; phylum Verrucomicrobiota; class Verrucomicrobiia; order Chthoniobacterales; family Chthoniobacteraceae; genus DATAXI01. Next base: position 15,526 of record DATAXI010000267.1, read on the forward strand.
GGCTCCATTCGATCCAAAAGACATGGCTTTTGACCGTACTGGAAACTAGGGGAAATGACCGGGAGCGTGTAGGCAAAATGCGGAGAGTCAGCTACCCGCGGAACCCCTAAAATTAATTACAACCGAGCCCTTAGGGGGCCGCGAACCTTTTTTCGGACTGCGGCCGGGATTCCCCGGATTTTTTCCCGGGGTCCAGAACCGAAAGGAAAATTATGACGCGTGCTCTCCCTCAAGTCGGTGCCGACAGGCCGCCGGATGTCAAAGAGGTTCACATTATTTGGATGACCACCGGTCTTGGTTGCGACGGAGATTCGGTTTCGGTCACCGCCGCCACATTACCGAGCATCGAGGACGTGGTGATGGGAGCCATTCCCGGCCTGCCAAAAGTGCACCTGCACAATCCCGTTCTCGCCTACGAGGTGGGGGATGATTTCATGAAGTACTGGTTTGACGCCGCGGAAGGGCGGCTCGACCCGTTCGTACTGATACTCGAAGGCTCCGTGCCCAATGAGCGGATCAAGACCGAGGGGTATTGGGCCGCCATGGGCACCGATCCGCGCAGCGGCCAGCCCATCACCACCAATGAGTGGATCGACCGGCTTGCCCCGAAGGCGCTGGGCGTGATCGCCTGCGGCACCTGCGCCGCCTATGGGGGGATTCACGCCATGGAAGGCAATCCCACCGGCGCCATGGGCCTTGCCGATTACCTCGGCTGGAACTGGCGCTCGAAAGCCGGGCTGCCCATCGTCAACGTCCCCGGCTGTCCCGTCCAGCCGGACAACATGATGGAGACGCTGCTCTATCTGCTCTATCAAGTGGCCGGGCTCGCGCCCATCATCCCGCTGGATGACCAGCTCCGGCCCACGTGGCTCTTTGGCAAGACGGTTCACGAGGGGTGCGACCGCGGCTCCTATTACGAGCAGGGGGATTTCGCCCACGAATACGGCTCGCCCAAGTGCCTGGTAAAGCTGGGCTGCTGGGGTCCGGTGGTGAATTGCAACGTTACCAAGCGCGGCTGGATGGATGGCATTGGCGGCTGCCCCAATGTCGGGGGCATCTGCATCGGCTGCACCATGCCCGGTTTTCCGGACAAGTTCATGCCCTTCATGGACGCGCCGCCGGGCTCCAAGGCTTCCACCGGCGTCAGCGGCATCTACGGAGGCGTCGTCCGTTTCCTGCGGGAGATCACCAACCGCACCGTCAACAAAGAGCCGAAGTGGCGCCATCCGCGGGCCGTGCTTACCACCGGTTATGAACCCAGGCATTACGCCCGCCGTTAACCCTTTACCCAGGAGAAAAATATCATGTCAACCGCAGCAGCCGATCCGAAGACCGAAACGACCAAAAAAAAGGGCAACGTTGTCGAAATGTCGTGGGACCCCATCACGCGCATCGTCGGCAGTCTGGGCATTTACACGAAGATCGATTTCGACGCCAAAAAGGTGCTCCAGTGCCACAGCACCTCCTCGATCTTCCGTGGATACAGCGTCTTCATGAAGAACAAGGACCCGCGCGATTCCCACTTCATCACCAGCCGCATCTGCGGCATTTGCGGGGATAACCATGCCACTTGTTCAGTTTATGCACAAAATATGGCATATGGTGTAAAGCCCCCCGCGCTCGGGGAGTGGATCGTGAACCTAGGTGAAGCCGCCGAGTACATGTTCGATCACAACATCTTCCAGGACAATCTGGTGGGAGTGGATTTTTGCGAGATGATGGTGCGCGAGACCAACCCGGGCGTATGGGAGAAGGCGCAGAAGACCGAGGCTCCGCATGCCAAAGAGCACGGCTACCGCACCATCGCGGATATCATGCGGTCGCTCAATCCCTTCGAGGGCGAGTTTTACCGCGAGACGCTGCAGGTCAGCCGCATGACGCGCGAGATGTTCTGCCTTATGGAAGGGCGGCACGTGCATCCTTCCACCCTTTATCCCGGCGGCGTCGGCACGGTGCCTTCCATCCAGGTGTTTACCGATTACCTCGTGCGGCTGATGAAGTATATCGAGTTCATGAAGAAGGTGGTGCCGCTGCACGATGACCTCTTCGATTTCTTTTACGAGGCGCTGCCCGGCTATGAGCAGGTGGGCCAGCGGCGCATCCTGCTTGGCTGCTGGGGCTCGTTCCAGGATCCGAATGTGTGCGATTACAGCTACCGCTCCATGAATGAGTGGGGCAAGGCGATGTTCGTCACGCCGGGCATCGTGGTGGACGGGGAGCTGGTCACCACCAACCTCATCGATATCAATCTCGGCATCCGCATCCTGCTCGGCTCGTCCTATTACCAGGATTGGGAAAATGAGGAAACCTTCGTCACCCACGATCCCGTCGGCAATCCGGTGGACAAGCGCCACCCGTGGAACCAGACCACCATTCCAAAGCCGCAGAAGCGCGATTTCAACGGGAATTACACGTGGGTGATGTCGCCGCGGTGGTATGACAAGCGCTCGGGCGATCACCTGGCGCTCGATACCGGCGGCGGCCCGATTGCCCGCCTCTGGTCCACGGCGCTGGCCGGCCTGGTGGATATCGGCTATATCAAAGCCACCGGCAACAGCGTGAAGATCCGCCTGCCGAAGACCGCCATGAAGCCGGAAGTCGAGTTCGAGTGGAAAATCCCGAAGTGGAGCAACGCCATCGAGCGCGACCGTGCCCGCACCTACTTCCAGGCGTATGCCGCGGCGGTGGGCCTGTATTGCTGCGAGCAGGCGCTCAAGGAGGTGCACGCCGGGCGCACGCAGACTTTCACCCCGTTCAAGGTGCCGGACGAGGCCATCGGCTGCGGATTCCACGAGGCGGTCCGCGGCGTGCTCTCGCACCACATGGTCATCCGGAACGGAAAGATCGCCAATTACCACCCCTACCCGCCCACGCCGTGGAACGCGAATCCCCGCGATATTTACGGCACGCCCGGGCCTTACGAGGACGCCGTGCAGAACACGCCCATCTTCGAGGATAACGGCCCGGACAAATTCAAGGGCATCGATATCATGCGCGCCGTGCGCAGTTTCGATCCCTGCCTGCCGTGCGGCGTTCATATGTACCTCGGCGGGGGCCGTGTGCTGAAGCAACTCCACACCCCCACCGCGTTGATGGGCCTTGCCAAAAAATGAGCGGCCCGCGCACAGGTTTTATGATACCCACCATCGAGGCACACCCCGAGGAAATATACGACATCGAGCTCGAGCAAAGCCTGCTTGAGGCAAATGCAAAACTGGCCCGCGAGAATCGCGCAGTCCTGGATCGGCATGGCATCACCGCCATCGACTTCATGGGCGCAATCGGCTCCGGGAAAACCACGCTCATCACCCGCCTGGTCGAACGGTTGAAAGACCGCATCGGCGTCGCCGTTTTCAATGGCGATGCGACCACCAGCGCGGATGCCGATGCCATCGCAAACCAGAACGTGCCGATCGTCCAGATCGCGACCGTGAACGGCTGCCACCTGGATGCGAACCTCGTGGGCAAGGCGCTTCAAAAGATCGATCTCGAGAAGCTGCGGCTGATTTGCATCGAGAACATCGGCAACCTGATCTGCCCGGCGGAGTTTCCGCTTGGCTCGAAGGCGCGCGTTGTCGTCATCAGCGTGACCGAGGGGCCGTGGATGGTGCGCAAGCATCCCCACATGTTTCTGGGCGCGCAGGTCGTGGTGATCAACAAGACCGATCTCGCGGAGGTGATGGGAGTGAGCATCGAGGAACTCACGCGCGACGTTCACACCCTCAAGCCCGATATCAAAGTCATCCCCACAAGCTGCAAAACCGGCGCCGGCGTGGACGAGGTGGCGGCGGCATTGCTCGAGGTTTAAAGGCCGCATCGATGCACGAGTTTTCCATTGCATCGTCCATTGTGGAAAATGTGTTGGAACTGGCCGAGCGCGAGCGCGCCGTCAAGGTGCTCGAAGTGCGCCTCGTGATTGGCGAGTTTACGCAAATCGAGGGGGACCAGTTGCGATTCTGTTTCGAGTCCATCGTCCACGGGACGCCGCTGGAAGGCGCCGCATTGGAAATCGAAACCTCCGACGCCGGGGTGCGCTGTCCGCATTGCGGCTACGCGGGCCCGCCCAAGTATTGGGACGGCGCGCTCTCCTCCGCCCTGGTGCCGACGCTGCAATGCCCTGAGTGCGGCAAGGCGGCCGAGCCGGCGGAGGGGCACGAGTGCGCCATCAAGGCCGTCAAGTTCACGCGAGACGAAGAAGAGGCAATGGCATGATCGACGAAATGAACCAGCATGGCCGGCGGATCGAGGAGTTGGTGGCGAAAATCGACGAGTTGCAGAACGCGCCCGCCCGCGCCCTGGTGAGCGAGTGCCTTGAGTCGCTGCTCGCGTTTTACGGGCAGGGTCTCGAGCGGATTTTGACCACCATCCAGCGGGCCGGCATCGGCGGACAAAAAGTCTATGACGATTTGATCCACGACAACGTGATCAGCGGAATGCTGTTGATTCACGGCCTGCACCCCATCGATCTCGGGACGCGGCTGGGCGATGCGCTGGAGAAAATCCGCCCCTACATGCAAAGCCACGGCGGGAACGTGGAGTTGATCAGCCTCGAGAACGAATTTGCGCGGCTTCGGTTGCAAGGAGCATGCAAGACCTGTCCCTCCTCCTCAGTCACGCTCGAGCTGGCGGTGCGCCATGCGATCGAGGAGGCGTGCCCGGACCTGGCAGGCTTTGAGGTGGAAGGGGCGGCGCCCGCGCCTGAGACGAAATCGCCTCGGAATGCGCCGGAATGGACGCCCATCCTCGATGCGGAGCGGCTTGCGGAAGGGGCGATGATTCGCACGGAGGCGCTGGGCGCGCCGCTTCTCCTTTGCAGGACGGACGGCAATTTGTACGCCTATCGCGACCGGTGCCCCACGTGCAACCTGCCGCTGCATCTGGGCACCCTGGAGGCCGGCGTGCTCGCCTGCCGCGCGGGCCATCGCTTCAGCGTGCGGGACGCGGGCGCGGGCCTCGGCGGAGTCCGCGCGCATCTTGAGCCGGTGCCATTGGTTTTTGAAGCCGGCCGCGTACAGGTCGCGGTAGAATCCTCCCCCGCCGATGAATGCCTCACGCACTGAACGTGCCAGGGTGATTGTGCGCGGCGCCGTGCAAGGCGTCGGGTTCCGGCCATTCGTGTACCGCAACGCCACGGAGATGAATCTGAACGGATGGGTCAGCAATTCAGCCCAGGGGGTATTTATCGACGTGGAAGGGACGCACGACACCCTGGAGGCCTTCGTGCAGCGGCTCGAGGCGGAAAAACCGCCGCGCGCGGTCATCCAGAGCATCGAGTGCTCCTACCTCGAGGCCAGCGGCTACGAGCGGTTCGAGATTCGCGAGAGCGATGACGCGGGCGGCAAGAGCGTGCTGATCCTGCCGGACATTGCCACATGCCCGGATTGCCTGCGCGAGATTTCCGACCCGCGAAACCGGCGCCATCGCTACCCGTTCACCAATTGCACCAATTGCGGCCCGCGTTTTTCCATCATCCAGGCGCTGCCCTATGACCGGGCAAACACGACGATGAAGCATTTCACGATGTGCGCCGCGTGCGAGCGGGAATATCAGGATCCCCTGGACCGGCGCTTCCACGCGCAGCCGAATGCGTGCCCCGTTTGCGGCCCGCAACTGGAGTGGTGGGATGCAAGCGGCTCCGTGCTTTCCCGCCGCGACGAAGCGCTGCTCGCGGCCGCGCAGGCGCTCCGGGAGGGGAAAATCATCGCGCTTAAAGGCGTGGGCGGTTTCCAACTGATGGTCGATGCGCGTTCAGAAGCGGCGGTAAAGCGTCTGCGGAAACAAAAGCGGCGCGAGGAAAAACCGTTTGCGCTAATGATGCCCTCACTGGCCGCCGTGCGCGAAGCGTGCGAGGTATCCGCGGCGGAGGAGCGCCTGCTGGTATCGCCGGAGTGCCCCATCGTCCTGCTCCGCGCGCGCAAGGCCCAGGTGGCCGCCCCGGTTGCGCCAGGCAATCCTTACCTGGGCGTCATGCTGCCTTATTCGCCGCTTCACCATCTGCTGATGGCGGAGCTTGGCTTCCCGGTCGTCGCCACCAGCGGGAATTTGAGCGACGAGCCGATCTGCACGGATGAGCGCGAGGCGGTCGAGCGGCTCCGCGGCATCGCGGATATTTTCCTCGTCCACAACCGGCCCATCGAGCGGCACATGGACGATTCCATCGCCCGCATCGTCTGCGGGGGCGAACAAATCCTGCGCCGCGCGCGCGGGTACGCGCCGCTGCCCATCCATGTGGACGAGCCGCTGCCGGCCATCCTTGCGGTCGGCGCGCACGTGAAGACCAGCATCGCCCTCAGCGCCGGCACGGAGATTTTCGTCAGCCAGCACATTGGCGATTTGGAAACGGCGCCGGCCCACACCGCGTTTCGCAAGACAGCGGCGGACCTGCCGCGCCTTTACGATGCCGCGCCGGAAGCGGTCGCGTGCGATCTGCATCCCGATTACCTCTCCACGCAATTCGCGATGCAATATCCCGCGCGCGTCATTCCGGTGCAGCACCATTACGCCCATGTCCTGGCGTGCATGGCGGAGAATGATCTGCGCCCTCCGGTGCTCGGCATTTCCTGGGACGGCACCGGATTTGCCAGCGGCGGCGCCGTGTGGGGAGGGGAGTTCCTGCTGGTGAACGGGGAAGGCTTCGAGCGCGTTGGATATTTTCGCGAATTTCGCCTGCCCGGCGGCGAGGCTGCGGTCAAGGAGCCCCGCCGCTGCGCGCTGGGCGTGCTGTTCGAGATATTTGGAGAGGAGTTATGGGACCGCGATGACCTGTTGCGAAATTTCAGCAAACGGGAGATTCGTCCGCTGCGGCAAATGCTGGAGAGAAACATCAACTCGCCGCTGACTTCGAGCGCGGGCCGGCTGTTCGATGCGGTGGCGGCGCTCAGCGGTCTGCGGCGGCATTGCAGCTTTGAAGGACAGGCGGCGATGGAACTGGAATTCGCGGTCGATCCGGAGATCACCGACGCTTACCCGTTCGCGATCACCGGCCCGGTCGTGGACTGGCAGCCAATGATTTTGGAGATTCTGCACGACCTGATGTTGAATGCGGATATTCGCTTCATTTCATCCCGTTTTCATCATACATTAAGCCGGATCATCGTCGCCATGGCGCAAAAAATTGGAACCCCGTCCGTTGCCCTCACCGGCGGCTGTTTCCAGAACCGCATTCTCACCGAGCGCGCCGCTTCACAGCTTGGCGCCGCCGGTTTTCAACCCCACTGGCACCAGCGCGTGCCACCCAATGACGGCGGCATCGCGCTCGGCCAGATTCTCGGCGCGGCGCGCCAAATGAAAAATTATGTGTCTCGCGATTCCAGGTAAATTGATTGAAATAACCGATGACGGCCACGGCGTGCGGATGGGTCGCGCGAACTTTGGCGGCATCGTCAAGCAGGTCTGCCTTGAGTACACGCCCGAGGTGGAGATGGGCGATTACGTGCTGGTGCACGTCGGCTTTGCGCTCAGCAAGGTGGATGAGGCCGAGGCGCAGCGCACTTACAAGGCCCTGGAGGAAATGGATCAGCTCGGAGAACTCGATACGCCATGAAATACCTGGACGAATACAGGAACGAAGAGCTTGCAAAGAAGATCGTCGCGGAAATCCACAGCATCGTCACGCGCCCCTGGGTGCTCATGGAGGTGTGCGGAGGCCAGACCCACAGCATTGTGAAATATGGCATCGACCGGCTTCTCCCGCAGCAGGTGGAGCTGGTGCACGGCCCGGGCTGCCCCGTCTGCGTGACCTCGCTGGAGATGATCGACAAGGCGCACGCCATCGCGCGCCGGCCGGATGTGATCTTCTGCTCCTTTGGCGATATGCTGCGCGTACCGGGCAGCGAGAGCGATCTACTGGTTCTCAAGTCCCACGGCGCGGACATCCGCGTGGTGTACTCGCCCATCGATTGCCTCAAGATCGCGCGCGCCAATCCGGACAAGAAAGTCGTCTTCTTCGCAATCGGCTTTGAGACCACCGCGCCGGCCAATGCGATGGCCGTCTGGCAGGCGGCGAAGCAGGGCATCACGAATTTTTCCGTGCTCGTCTCGCACGTGCTGGTGCCTCCGGCCATGTCCGCGATTCTCAGTTCGCCGCTTAATCGCGTGCAGGGGTTCCTGGGTCCCGGGCACGTGTGCGTCGTGATGGGCTATCGCGAGTATGAGCCGCTTGCGGAGCAATTCCATGTCCCCATTGTCATCACCGGTTTTGAGCCGCTGGATATATTGGAGGGCGTCCTGATGACGGTGCGCCAGCTTGAGGCCGGCACTTGGGAGGTGCAAAACCAATACCCGCGCGTCGTGGATCGCGATGGCAATCCCGTGGCGGTGGACCTTGTAAAAAAGGTGTTCGAGGTTTGCGACCGCAAATGGCGCGGCGTCGGCTCGATTCCCGAGAGCGGCTACCGCCTGCGCGAGGAATTTCTGGCCCACGACGCGGAGCGGCTTTTCAATGTCCGCGGCATCAATACCTCGGAGTCGGGCGTCTGCATCAGCGGCCTCGTGTTGCAAGGCGTGAAGAAGCCGCACCATTGCCCCGCTTTCGGAAAACAATGCACGCCGGAGCATCCGCTTGGCGCCACCATGGTTTCCGCGGAGGGCGCGTGCGCGGCCTATTACGCGTATGGACGCCATCTCGCGGCGACCGCTGCCCCCGCCGCGGCATGAATGACGACGGCGATCTCCTGACAGGCTCTTGCCCGGTGCCCGTCTCCACGTACAAGGAAATCGTGCTGGCGCACGGCAGCGGCGGAAAGCTGAGCCAGCAACTGATCCAGGGCATCGTGCTGCCGGCCTTTCGCAACGATCTGCTGGCGCCGTTGCACGACGGCGCGATCTTCGAGATCAACGGCGTCCGGCTCGCCTATAGCACCGATTCGCACGTCGTCAGCCCCATCTTTTTTCCCGGCGGCGATATCGGGAGCCTGTCGGTGCATGGCACCGTCAATGATCTGGCGATGTGCGGCGCGCGTCCATTGCATCTTTCGGTCGGTTTCATCCTGGAGGAGGGCCTGGCGACGAGCGATTTTGCGCGTGTGGTCAATTCCATGCGCGCTGCCGCCGCGGAGGCTGGGGTGACGCTGGTCACCGGCGATACGAAAGTGGTCGATCGCGGCAAGGCGGACCGCATTTTCATCAATACTTCAGGGATTGGCGTCATCCGCGATGGAGCGAATATTTCCCCGTCGCGCGCGCGTCCGGGCGACAAGATTCTCATCAGCGGCGAGATCGCCGTACACGGCATCGCCATCATGTCCGTGCGGGAGGGGCTCGAGTTCGAGACGGAAATCGCAAGTGACACCGCGCCGCTCAACGGCCTGGTGGATGCGATGTTCGCCACCGGCGCGGATATTCACGTCTTGCGCGATCCGACGCGCGGCGGCGTGACCAGCGCCCTCACGGAGATTGCGCAGGGCGCGGGCGCCGGCATGCTGCTGGAGGAAGCGAAAATCCCAATCGGCGAAGCTGTCCGCGGCGCATGCGAAATTCTTGGCCTCGATCCGCTGTACGTGGCGAATGAAGGAAAGCTGGCCGCCATCGTCGCGCCCGAAGACGCGGACCGCGTCCTCGCCGCGATGCGCTCGCACCCGCTCGGCGAAAAGGCCGCCCTCATCGGCGAGGTTGTCGCAGAGCATCCCGGTTACGTCCTGATGAAAACGCGCGTGGGCGGCACACGGGTGGTGGATATGCTCTCCGGCGAGCAACTGCCGCGCATCTGCTGATACAGCCGGCCATTACCGTCAATCCCAGCCGCAGCAGGATTTCCGGCAATGCAATGTGCGTCGTCATCTCTCAGAGCGGTTTAAAAAATTCTGTAGCCATCGCTATGCGGCGGCGCGGGCCGTTGCGCTCGGTTTCAAACTTGGCCTGTATGTTCTCATACAGGCGCTGCGCTTGAAGCCCGACCGCACCAACCCCTGGCGCTCGCACATCAATGACTCCATAATTTTTTAAAATGCTCTTAGGATAACGCATTCCGCGGCTGCTTTGGCGGCAGCCGAAATTATTCGCGGCCAAATGGTTGGAGCAGGTAGCTCCAGGCGTAACGGCCGGGGCGGATGAGGTATCGCTCCAGCGTATCCGGCCCGCAACTGGCCGTGCCGAGGCCGCGCTGGGCGTAATCGAGGTTCAGGATCACTTCCGCACGCGGTTTCAGGTCGCAGGTGTGGTAGGCGGCGTAGAGGTCTTGCGCGGTGAAATGGCTGGCGGAGAACTCCAGCGGTCCCTGCGCCTCCACGCGCAGCCCCGCCTTTGGACCGGCCAGCGTGAGCCAGCGCACATCGGTGTGATTGCCGTGCTCCTGCGGCAGAATGTAGGGGACGTATTGGTTCGTGACGGTGCTTTCGTACAGGTCAACGATGGCGGCGCGTTTCCGGTCGCTGTAGTTCTCGAACGGGCCGCGTCCGAACCATTTCAACTGCTCCAGCTCCGGAGGGAGCACGCATACGACGCCCAGCCGCGGCAGGTCCGGCAGCGCTTTATCCACGATGAAGGTATTCATCACGCGGATGTGCCCGTCCGGGGAGACGGTGTAAGTGTGCTGGTGCCGCACGGCGCGATCCGAGGCCGCGCAACTGCCCAGATGCTCAAACTCAAGGGTGACGCTGCCGTCGCGGTTGCGCGCGGCTTTGGCGGAAACCGGCTTTAAGGCGAAATGATCCAGGCCTTGGTTGCGCCATTTGCCCAGAGGGCGGTGCGCCTCATTCCAGCCCTTGATGCCGTCGTTATCGGTGGGACCCCGCCACACTTGCAGCTCCGGCCCGGCGATGAGCAAATCGTGGCCGCGCCAGCGCAAGGCATCGATGCGACCCTCCTTCGCGGAGAGATAAAGCGCATCGTTGCGCACCGTGATGGCGCCACCCGCGTCGAGAAGCTCCAGCGGCTTGTGCGCCTTTGCGGGGGCCTTCGCCGTGCGGGCGGGAGCTTTGGCGGGAATCGGGAATTGATCCCAACCGAGCACGTGGCCGGCCTTGCACCAGGCGGTGGCTTTGCCGGCCACGTAGCGGAGATTCAGGAACGCCTCCTGGCCGGGCCCGGCCTTCACCGCGGGCAGCTTGATGCGCAGCTTCTCCGTCTGCTGCGGACCGGCCTTCAGTGCGGGCAGCTTCCCATGGGCGGCCAATCTTCCGCCGATCTTTAACTCCCACTCCGCGCGAATGCCCTGGAGCGTGGCGAAGTATTGCTTGTTGGTGATCTCCAGTGCGCCCGTCTTCGGCTGGAAGCCGGTGGCCTTGAGCGGTTGCGCCAGATGTTTGAACTCGAAGATGCCGGGATGCGGGGTGCGATCCGGCCAGACCAGCCCGTCGCAGACAAAGTTGAAATCATTCGGCTGGTCGCCGAAATCGCCGCCGTAGGCCCAGTACTCCCGCCCATCGCCGGTCTTTTGTTTGATGCCGTGGTCGATCCACTCCCAGATGAAGCCGCCTTGCAGGCCGGGATATTTCTCGAACGCGTCCCAGTAATCCGAGAGCGAGCCGTTGCTGTTGCCCATGGCGTGGGAATATTCGCACATGATGAACGGGCGGCGCTGGTCGGGATGGGTCTTGTCCGTAGCCCACTCGATGAGCGTCTTGATGGCCGGATACATGGGGCAAACGATGTCCGTGACCCGGTAGCCGCAGTCGTAGATTTTCTCGAACGGCTGCTTGGGCGCGCCCTGTACCCAGACGCCCGGCTCGCAGTGCAGCAGCCGGCTGGGATCGTACCCGCGTATCCAGCCGGCCATCGCCTCATGGTTTGCGCCGTGGGCCGTCTCATTGCCCAGGGACCAGAAGATGATGGCGGGGTGATTTTGGTCCCGCAGCACCATGCGCTTGCCGCGCTCCAGGAATGCGGAGGCGTAACTCTGCTCATGGCCTATCTGGTAATAGAAGCCGTGCGCCTCGAGGTTCGCCTCGTCCACCACATAGAGCCCCAGCTCATCGCACAGGTCCAGCCAGTAGGGATCATTGGGATAGTGCGAGGTACGGACGGCGTTGATGTTGAACCGCTTCATCATGAGCGCATCCATGCGCATCGTCTCCCGGTCCAGCGCCTTGCCTTTGGTATCGTGGTGATCGTGGCGATTCACCCCTTTGATGAGGACGCGCCGGCCGTTGATCAACAGTTTCCGGTCGCGCACCTCGAGGGAGCGGAAGCCGGTGCGGACAGACGTGCTTTCCACCGCGGCTCCTTTTGGATCCTTGAGAGTGACCACCACCGTGTAGAGCGCCGGCGTCTCCGCGGACCAGGGCGACGGCTTGCGGACGCGCTCTTCCAGGCGGGCGCGGAGGCGATACACGGCGCCGGGGGCGCCCACCGCCACGGGTGTTTTGACGGGCTTCTTAAAGACAGCCTTGCCCGCGGGATCGAAGAGCTGGGTCTCGATCGACCAACCCTCCTCCGGCTGGCGCGGAAAGCCGATCTTTGCCGTCACCTTCAGCCGTCCGTGGGTGTAATGCCCGTCCAATTCGCCGAGGACAAAGAGGTCCGCCAAATGCACGGGCGCGGTGGAGTAAAGGAAGACCTCGCGGTGCAGTCCGCCCATCCACCATTGATCCTGATCCTCGATGAATGTGGCATCCGACCATTTGATGACGACGGCTGCCACCAGGTTTTTGCCGCCGATTTTTGCCCATGGCGTGATGTCGAATTCCGAAGGGAGCCGGCAGTCCTTGCTCATCCCCACGGCGTGCCCGTTGACGTACACATAAAGGACGCTCTCCGCACCGCCGAAGTGGAGCACCACCCGCCGCGCCGCCCAGTCCTCCGGCACCGTGAATTCCGTGGCGTAGATGCCCGTGGGATTCTCCCGCGGCACCGACGGCGGCTCATCCGGGAAGGGCATCCGGATATTGGTGTAATGCGGGGCGCCGTAGCCTTGCATGGTCCAGTTGCCCGGGACGGCGACGGCGGCCCAGCCGGAGCGGTTGGTTTCCGCCGCCACATCCTCGCGCCGCACGGCCTCTGGGCGGGCGGCCATCTTGAAGTGCCATTGGCCGTTGAGGGGTTGGAACCACGGGGACTTTTCGCGGTCGAGCCTGCGGGCCATGGCCGCGGTGGGAAAAGGGTATGCCGTGGCGCGCATCGGGAGGCGATTGATGGAGATGCATTCGGGCGCCATCCAGGTACTGAGCGGGCCGATTTGGATGAGCTCCATGGGATCATTCATAAGGGGTGGCAAGAGGAACGCAAAAGCGGGCGGGAGAGCAAGCGGAGATTGGG
>DATAXI010000269.1:0-13530 GCA_036266845.1 Chthoniobacteraceae bacterium
AGTTTAAAAAATTCTGTAGCCATCGCTATGCGGCGGCGAGGGCCGTTGCGCCCGGTTTCAAGCTTGGCCTGTATGTTCTCATACAGGCGCTGCGCTTGAAGCCCGACCGCACCAACCCCCGGCGCTCGCACATCAATGGCTACATAATTTCTTAAAATGCTCTAATCGCTCAGCGTATTCACCGCGTCGATGAGCCGGCGGATGCGGCCGTATTGGCGCTGGTCGGGGATGAGGATGAGGCGCGGAAGCGAGGCGAGTTCCGGCTCGTTTTTCTCCTCGGGCAGCGCTGGGCCTTGCTCGATGCGGGGTTGCAGCAGGATATCGGCGAAATCGCCGCTCATTTTCTCGACGGCGCCGGGAGGAAGGGGGCGATTCATCCGGATCACCATTTTTTTGCCCACCCAGCGGTACGAGACAAAGTTTTTGTAGAACTGGCTGATCACCGCGATGGCCTCGTCCACGCTGTCCGTCATCGTGAAGAAGTTGAAATCAGTCTCGCCTACGAGGCCGAGCTTCAGCAGGTACTCGCTAAGGAAGGCGAACCAGGTCCTCCAGTAATTGCCGCCGGGCGAATCGATGAGAACCAGCGGCAGGATGCGCCCCTTGCCCGTCTGCATGAGGGTGAGGACCTCGAAGCCCTCGTCCATGGTGCCGAAGCCCCCGGGAAAAAGGGCAACAGCGTGCGTTTCCTTCACGAAATTGAGCTTGCGGGTAAAGAAATAGTTGAAGTTGATGAGCTTCGCATCGCCGTGGATGACCTCGTTGGCCCGCTGCTCGAACGGGAGCCGGATATTGAGGCCAAACGAGTGCTCCCGCCCAGCGCCGCGCTGGGCCGCGCCCATGATGCCATCGCCGCCGCCGGTGATGATCATGTAATCGCGCTCCACCATCTTTCGCGCAAATTCCTCGGCGGCAACGAAGGTGGGCTCGCCGGGCGGGGTGCGGGCGGAGCCGAAGACGACCACTTTTTTGTAGGCGGCGTAGGGGGCAAAGACGCGGGCCGCGTAGCGCAGCTCCCGCAGCGCGCGGTTGAAGAGCTTCATGTCGGCCACGGAAATGTTCTCGCGGCCCATCTTGAGGGCGGTGACGACCATCTCCTGGACCAGGTCGCACGAGTTGTTGCAGCCCCAGTCCTGGACGAGGGCCTGGATGCGCTTGTCAAATTCGGGGTCGCCGATCGATCTTGGCTTGCTGGGCAGGGCATGGATGCCGCCCGCGGTAAAATCTGCCATGCCCAGAGCATTCATGCCGCGCAGGCGCGTTTCCAGTGAAAACTTTGCGCCGCGCATCGCTGTCGCGGCCGGTGCAAGCTACCTCGCCTGCGGAGCGAGCGTGATGGGCAGGGTCACAATAAAGGTGCTCCCGTTGCCAAACTCGCTCTCCACGGCGACGCTGCCGCCGTGCAACTCGGCAATACGGCGGGTGAGGGCCAGGCCGAGGCCCGTGCCTTGGTAGCGGCGCGACGGCCCGGAATCGATCTGCCGGAATTCCTCGAAAAGGTAGGGCAGATGCTCCGGCTTGATGCCGATGCCCTGATCGATGACGCGGATGGAAAAGGCGCCCTCGTCCACGGGAGCCGCGATCACTTTTACGCAACCGCCCGGATGACTGAACTTTACGCCGTTTGAGAGGAGGTTGTAGAGGACCTGCTTGATGCGCTGCTCGTCCAGGTTCACGGAATCGAGGCCCGGGGCGACGGCGCACTGCACGGCTACGCCCTGTTTTTGAGCCGTCGCCTTTACCACGCAGCAGACTTCCGTCACCGCGCGCTCCAGGGGGAATGGGGCGGCGTACAGCTCCATCTTTCCGGCTTCGATTTTCGAGAGATCGAGGATGTCGTTGATGAGATCGAGGAGGTGCTGGCCGCTGCCGCAGATATCGGTCATGTACTCGCGTTGCTTTGCGTTGATCGGGCCCGGCTTCTCGTCGAGCAGCAGCTCCGCAAAACCGATGATGCCGTTGAGCGGGGTTCGAAGCTCATGGGACATGTTTGCCAGGAAGTCGGACTTCATCCGCGTGGCTTCCTGGATGCGGCGGTTTTCGGCCTCGAGCTGCTCGCGCGCTTTCCGGTCGGTGATGTCCACCGTTGTCGATAGGATGACGTTTACGCCGCCAATGGTCAACACGTGGGCGGAGCTGTCCGCGGTGTACGTCTGGCCGGATTTTTTGATGAATATCGTTTCCGGCCAGTGAGCCCAGCCCCGTTCGCGCACTTGCCGCAGGTGTTCATCCCGCGTTTCCGGATTGGGGGCTCCGGATATTTCGGACAGCGTCGCGCCGATGACTTCGTCGCGGGCATAGCCGTTCAATTTAACCCAGGCGTCATTGACATCGAGGTATTTGCCATCATCGAGCCGGATGAGGGCGATCGCCGAGGGATTATGCGCGAATGCCGCGGAGAATTTCTCTTCGGAGGATCGCACCGCCGCCTCGGCCCGTTTCCGCTCGGAGATATCCACCAGCGTGGATAGCAGCAGCCGCTCGCCCCCCACCTCCAGGACCTGGCCGGATAGCTCCGTGGTGATGATCGCGCCGGATTTTGTCCGGAAGGTTTCTTCAAAGCCGCGCGCGACGCCGGCGGTAATCAGTTGCCGGACGTACTTTTCGCGGCCCGCGGGATCGACCCACAAGGTATGTTGCGAGGCGGATTTCCCGATGATTTCCTCCCGCTGGTAGCCGAGCAGATCCACCCACGTTTCATTCACATCCTGGATGATCCCATCCTCCAGCCGCGTAAGCGCGATTGCCGCCGGGTTATTGCCGAAGGCCGCGGAGAATTTTGCCTCGCTGGCGCGCAGAGCCTCCTCGGAGCGCTTTTGTTCGGATATGTCGGTATTGGTGCCTATCCATTGCAGCACGCGGCCCGTGGCATCCTTCAAGGGGATGACGCGCGTGAGGAATGGGCGATAGAGCCCGTCCGCTCCCCGCAGGGGCACCACCATGTCGAAGGGCTCGCCCGTGGCGATGGATTCTTTCCACCGGCTCAATACCGTGGGCAGCTTTTCGGGATCATGCACGCTCTGCCAGCCCCATCCTTCCATCTCGGCGGGCGTGGCGCCCGTGTACTGATACCAGCGCAGGTTGTACCAATAAATCCAGCCGTCGGCGTTCGCGATCCATGCCAGGTGGGGAATCGCATCCGCCATGGTCCGGAAGCGCTGCTCGCTGGCCCGCAATTCCTCCCCCGCAACCTTGTGGCCCGTGATGTCGGTTATCACCACCACCACCAGTTGGGCGGGCTCCCCGGTCAGGATGGGTTCGTAAGTGACGGTGTAGAAATGGTCGCCGCCAGGCACGGGCATCCGCAATTCATAGGTCACCCGTTCTCCGGCGAACGCCCTGTCCAGCCTCGGCGAGATTTGGGTCTCGTAAATGTCCGGCAGCATGTCCGCGATCCGCTCTCCCACGATATCGACGGGCCGCAGCCCCAGGATCTCATTGTACGTCCGGTTCGCGTACACATAACGCCGGTCCCTGTTTACCATCACCACGCCCACGCGCGCGCTTTCTGTGACGATTCGCAGCCGCTCTTCGCTCTCCATGAGCGATTTCACCCATGCAATATTGACGGCGGGCGCAGGCGAGGGGGGTGACTCGGGGCTGGAGTCATTCGGGAATGCATCTTTTGAAGAACCACGCTGCATAACATCAACCTCCGATAAATTACTTTGCCCGGTCATGACGGCAATCAAATACCTTGCTTCCGGCCACCGGCTTGCCCGGCCGGTTTGCCTCCGTCAGCCATTTCCCCCCCCAATGTGCGCCGTCATTTTTGCGCACTGGACAGTTTCGGCATGAATCGGAAGACTCACCAGTCCCATGATTATAGTTATCCGCCCCCACACTTCGCGAGAGAAAATCGATGAGGTTGTCGCCGAGGTTCAAAAGCTCGGGTACGAGGCGCGGCCCATTTTTGGCACGGAGCAGTGCGTGGTGGCGGCGATTGGCGATGAGCGGACGCATCACCAGTTGGAATCGCTCATCGTCCTGCCCCAGGTGGAGAACGTCCTGCGCGTGCAGAAGCGGTACAAGCTGGCCAGCCGCGAGAGCCGGAAGCAGGATACCGTCATCAATGTCGATGGGGTGCTCATTGGCGGACCGCATTTTTGCATGATGGCCGGGCCGTGCTCGGTGGAGAGCGAGGAGCAGTTGCTCAAAACCGCGAGGGCCGTCAAGGCCGCCGGAGCCACCGTGCTGCGCGGAGGCGCCTACAAACCCCGGACCTCGCCGTATGAGTTTCGCGGCCTCGGGAAGCCGGGGCTGGAATTGCTCGCGCTCGCCCGCAAGGAAACCGGGCTCAAGATCATTACCGAGGTTCTCAGCGAGCAGGATGTCAAGCACGTCGCGGCCACCGCGGATATCCTCCAGGTCGGCACCCGCAATTCGCAGAACTTCCAGCTCCTCATCGAGTGCGCGCGCACGAAGAAGCCCATCCTGCTGAAGCGGGGCATGAGCGAGCGCATCGAGGAGTGGCTGCTGGGTGCGGAGTACATCCTGGCGGAGGGCAATCCCAACGTGCTGCTGTGCGAGCGCGGCATCCGCACGTTCGAGACCTACACGCGCAATACGCTGGACCTCGCGGCGGTGGCGATCGCGAAAAAGGAGTCCCATCTGCCGGTGATAGTCGATCCCAGCCAGGGCGCGGGTCGCGCGGACCTGGTGCGGATGCTCTGCCGGGGAGCGGTGGCCATGGGTGCGGACGGCCTCCTCATCGAGGTGCACCCCAATCCCGCGGAGGCAATGAGTGACGGCCAGCAACAGGTGGATTTCGACCTCTTCCGGACCATCATGGCGGACCTGCCGCCCTTTCTGGAGATCACCGGGCGCGGCCCGAATAAATCATGAAGAAACTACCCGAACTTTTTGACCGCAACCGCGCCTGGGCCCGCCGTGTCCGCCAGGTCAACCCGGATTTCTTCACGACGCTCTCCCGCCAGCAGGCGCCCAAGTATATGTGGATCGGCTGCTCCGACAGCCGCGTGCCCGCGACGGAAATCGTGGACCTTGTGCCCGGGGAAATCTTCGTGCACCGGAATGTGGCGAACGTCGTCGCCCACTCGGATATCAATTGCCTCTCGGTCCTCGAGTTCGCCGTCAATGAGCTGAAGGTGCAGCACGTCATGGTCGTGGGCCATTACGGCTGCGGCGGTGTCCGCGCGGTGCTGGAGAAGCGGGAGATCGGCCTTGCCGATAATTGGCTGGGCCACGTGCGCGATGTCCAGGATCGCCACCGGCAAACGCTCGACCATATCTCCGATATCGAAGCGCGCCACGACCGCCTTTGCGAGCTGAACGTCCTGGAACAGGCCATGAACGTCTGCAAGACCACCATCGTCACCAACGCATGGAAGCGCGGCCAGGACCTGACGATCCACGGCTGGATTTACGCGCTGAAAGACGGGCTGATCCAGGACCTGGATTTCTGCGTAAGCAGCCCGGCGGACCTCCCGGAATTTATTGAGCCTTAAGCCACGCCAAACCTGAGCTTCCAGGCAAAAGCTTTCATCCGAGCGTCAGCGCCGCCTCTTTCTCCAACAGCGTGTCATCCGCGCGGGTCCCGCCGGAGGAGGGAATCTGGGGCGTCATCTTATAGTCCGGGTTCCTCTGTTGCTGGCGATGGATTTCAAGAACCTCCTTCCATGTCGCCAGCAGCCCATGGTTCGCCGGCGGCAGATCGTGCTCGATGGCTTTTCGCAGCCGCGGGAGATTGAAGAACGGCACTGCCGGAAACATGTGGTGCTCGACGTGATGCTGCATATTCCAGTAAAGGAACCCAGGCAGCCAGGAGCAGGTAAACGTGCGGCAGGAGAGGCGGTGGTCCGGAACATCCGGCGACATCCCGTAATGCTGCGGCGTACCGCACAGGAACGCCAGCCAGCCGCAATATTGCGTGCCCATATCGAAGATAATGATGAGAAACCAATGCCCCGTCGCGATCAATAAGATCGCCAGCGCCCCGTGGCCTGCCAGCGTGAAACGCGCCCAGTTGCGGTGCTCCCGCCGCAATTTCTTGTTTTCCTCCGGCATCAGGAACTCGAACCATTCATTATCCAGCCGTCCCATCGCGCGACTCCAGTAATTACCCAGCGTATTCCACGTGCCCAGCGGGTTCCACGCAAGGAGCCCCAGCCAGAAGCGCCAGTCCTTCACCGATAACTTCTGGGGCAATACCACCTCGCCGTCATAGTCGTGATGCACCGTCACCTGGTGATGCCGGATATGGCTTGGCCGGAACCAAACCTGATCCCACCAGCCAAAGAAAGCGAAGACCTTCAAGAAAAAGTCATTTACCGCCTTGGTCTTGAACGGGGTTTTGTGACCCAGCTCATGGCACGCAGTGCCTCCCATGAAGGAGCCGACGGTGCCATGCGTAAACAACGCGGCTATAAGGCACGGCACGGACCAGTGCCAGGTGGCTGCCGATATCGCCCGGTAAGCAAAGTATGAAAGCGTCCCCGTGAAGAGCCACAGCCCCAGATGACCCAGCACCTGCCGGTAGCCCTGCCAGTCGCTGCACTTCATCAGCTCACTCATTAACTGTGGATCCACCTTGCAGCGGTACCATTGGATTTTTACATCTTTGCGGTAGTGCTTCGTTTCTTCCATGGCCGGAATCGTGGGATGAATGCCTCCACATGTGCGGAGTTGATGTGAACATAACGAAATACATCGCGTTGACAATATGCTGGATTCGCGGATACATATCTCGGATTGATGCATCGGGATTGGCCGCGTTTGACGAATATTCGTGTCGGAGCGGCCGGCATCACCAACTATCCGCCCGGCGCTACCTTTGGGCCCCGGAAATTGAGGGAATACGAATTTGTTTGGATAATGGAAGGAGCATCCACGGCCAGTTTTGACGGCAATCATATCGATGCGCCTCCCGGCACGATTCTTCTGAGCCGCCCCGGGATGATGGATTACTATCAATGGGCCGAACGGACGCGGACCGTTCATGCCTACTTTCACTTTCAGTGCGAACCTCCGCCTCCGCCGTGGCCGGAGTCTCACCGCTGGCCATTATCCAGGGTCATGCCTCAGGAGGATGTGCTCAGGCCGTTGTTTCGCTACGCACTCGTGTTACTAAACGAAACCCGCTCTCTGCGCTCGAGTTTGTTCGCGCCCTGCGTGGACCTGATGGTCCGGGCCTTCGTGGCCGGGAAAACCGGGCTCCTGGCCGAGCCGAAGACCGATTTGCCGCCGCCGGTCGAGAAGGCCATGAGTTTCATCCGCGAGTGCGCCCGGCGCGATCCACCGTCGGCGGTGGCTCTCGCGGATATCGCGCGGGCGGCGCACGTCAGCGCGGAGCATCTGTGCCGGCTGTTCAAGAGCAATGTGAGCGTGGCCCCGCTGGAATGCCTCCGCCTCATGCGCCTGGACCGCTCCGCGGCTTTGGTCGCACGGAGCAATTTGACCTTCAAAGAAATTGCGGAAGCCGGAGGATTTGCAAATGCGTTCCATTTCTCCGCCGCGTTCAAGGCGGTTTATGGGCTATCGCCGCGAGACTACAGGGGCGCGGTCCGCGAAGGCCGTCCTGTAAAAGGGAATCCGCTGGTCAAAAGCCTGATGATTTGAGATTGGGCGGGTCCCCCGGGGCCTGCGCCGCCCGGTGCGTTTCCACGTATTCGGCAATCGTCTCCACCGTTGCCAGGGCGTTCCGGGCCACATCGGAGTTCGGCACGGTGACGCCGTAGTGTTTCTCGAGAGAAACCACCAGCTCCAGCGCATCGATGGAATCCAGGCCGAGCCCTTCCGGGCCAAAGAGCGGCAGATCGTCGCCGATCTCCTCCCGGGGCGTCCGGAGCATCAGGTTTTCCACCATCATATCCTTGATCGATTCTTTTAACTCTTGGCTGGCCATTGCGGGGAGGACGTAATCGATTGAAATGCACGCTGGCGCAAGCCATTATTTTCGTCTGCCCGCCTGATTTGAAAGCCCCGAAACAACGCCTCGACACCCTGCTGGTGGCCCGGGGTTCCTTTGAAAGCCGCGAGAAAGCGCAGCGCGCCATCATGGCCGGAGAGGTGATCGTCGCGGGCCATCGCGTGGATAAACCTGGCTCCCAGGTCCCTGCGGATGCGGAGATCACCCTCAAGGAGGGGTTGCGCTATGTGAGCCGCGGCGGGCTGAAACTGGAGGCGGCGCTCGCCGCCTTTGCCATCGATCCCACTGGCCTCGCCTGCCTGGACATTGGCGCATCCACGGGCGGTTTTACCGATTGCCTCCTCCAGCACGGAGCGGAGCGCGTGTACGCCATCGATGTCGGCCACAGCCAGCTCGACTGGCGCATCCGCAGCCATCCCCGCGTGGTCGTGCGGGAAAAGCTGAACGCGCGCCACCTCTCGCGGGCCGATCTGCCCGGGCAGCCCGCAATATGCGTAATCGATGTCTCATTCATCTCCCTGACTTTGATCTTGCCACCCGCTTTTGAGGTGCTAACTCCAACGGGCGTGATAGTCGCGCTGATCAAGCCGCAGTTCGAACTTGGAAAAAATGAGGTGGGCAAGGGCGGCATCGTCCGCGATCCCGCGGGTCACGAAGCCGCGGTCGCGCGGGTGCGCGAGTTTGTCACCGGCCCGCTCGGGCGCAAATGGGAGGGCCTCATCGAGTCGCCCATCCTTGGCGGGGAAGGGAACAAGGAATTTCTGGCATGCCTGCGCCCCTGATCGGTCTGGTGGCCCATACGGGCAAGGCGGGCGCGCTCGCCATGGCCGCGCGCCTGCGGGATGAGTTTTTGCGCCGCGGCGCGGAGGTGCGCATCGAAACGCGCACCGCGGAGATGATGGACGAGAAGGAGGGCCTCAGCATCCGCGAGCTTTCCGAGGCGTGCGAAATCATCGTCGCGCTGGGTGGCGATGGCACGATTCTCCAGGTGGTCCATGAGATGCATGAGTGCCTGCGCCCCATCTTCGGCATCAATCTCGGCTCGCTCGGCTTTTTGACCTGCGTCAGCTCCTCCGCCGTGGAGCAGGCGGTGGAGTGCATCGTCAATCGGCTTTACACCAAAACCCAGCGCATCCTGCTGGAGATGGAGGTTCTCCGCGGCGATTCCCTGGTGGAGCGGCGCATCGGGCTCAATGACGTTGTCATCAGCCGCGGCTCGGTTTCCCGCCTCATCCGCCTGCACACCTGGATCGATGGCGCCGCGCTCACGGAGTACAATGCGGATGGTCTCGTGATTTCCACTCCCACCGGCTCCACCGCGTACTCGCTGGCGGCCGGCGGGCCCATCCTTACTCCGGATTGCGGCGTCTTTGCGGTCACGCCCATCTGCCCGCATGTGTTGACGAATCGATCCCTTATTTTCAGCGATAACTCCACGCTCGCCGTCAGCCCCTGCGAGCACCAGGGCGAGATCAATGTGACGGTCGATGGCCAGCAATCCACATCCATTTCCTCCGGCGATATCGTTCAGATCCGCAAGGCGAAGCAGTGCGTCTCGCTGGCGATGCTGCCGGGCGTTTCGTTCTTTGAGGTTTTACGGCAAAAACTGAAGTGGAGCGGCACCGCGATATGATCACGATAGCCGATATCCTCAATCCCGATCACATCGACCTGGACCTGAAGATGACCAATCAACAGGAAGCCGTGCACCATGTCGCATCGCTGCTGCGCGAGGATGAGCGGGTCAGGGATTGGAGCGCCTTTTACGAGGGGCTCTCCAGCCAGCAGCCCTGCCTCGCCGCTGCCGGCGGCACGGAAATCTGCATCCCGCACACCCGCACCGAGAGCGTGGACAGCATGGTCATGAGCGCGGGCCGGTCCGCCGCCGGCATCCTCGTGCCGGGAGAGAAATGGCCGGTGCACTTCATCTTTGTCATCGGCGTGCCCACCGCCCTGGCGGCCGATTACCTCCGCATCATTGGCGCGATGACCCGCATCTTTCGCGATAATGCCGCCAAGGAAGCGTTGCGCAAAACGGCAAGCCGCGATGAATTTCTCCAACTGCTCTCCTCCGCGGAAATGAAGCTCTGATTCTTTTGCATCCCGGCCTTTGCCGCGCTATCTCTTGGGTGACCCTATGAAACTCCGCCGCCTGCTGCTTTTAAGTCTCGTCCCGATCCTCCTTGCGGGATGCGAAACCGTAAATCGCCAGGATCGCGCCATTCTCGAAGAGCGCGCCGTTCCCGCGTATGTCTATAACAAGATGACTTACGGCGACCCCCTGTCACCGGATGATGTGATCACCCTCTCGCAGCACGCCGTCCCCTCCGGGCTCATCATCAAGTACATGGATAAGACCGATTCCGTGTACCGGCTCCGGAAGACCGATGTGGATCACCTCCGCACCGCCGGCGTCAGCGATCAGGTAATATCGTACATGCTCTCCACCGCGGCTCCTTACGGGCCAGGACCTTATCCGGGACCCAACGCAGGGCCTTATGCAGGACCCTATGCAGGACCTTACGCCTATCCGCCGCCTGCCGCTTACCCATATCCTTATTACCCCTACGATTACTACTACGGTCCCTACGCGGGCCCCGCGGTGATCGTCGGTGGCGGATTCCATGGATGGAGCGGCGGTGGCTGGGGCTGGCGCCATTGATTTTCCCCGCAGTCCCTGCCGGGCAGGTGAATCCCGAAGCCAGTCACGGCCCAATGGAATCGCAGACGCTATTACCTCCGCCCCGCGAGGCGTTGCCATTTACGCCGCCTCGATGGACGCCAGCCAGACGCGATCACAAATGGGGACGGAACAGGACGAGGAAAACGATATATGCCCCCACGGCGCCCAGATATCCGTAAAGCAGCCGCCGCAGCCGCTTGCACACGCCAACCAGGCGTTCATCGTCAGAATTCGCAAATTCGGCCCGGAAGATAAAAAGGAAGAGATCGGCGACGCCGTTCAACCGGCGGCGAGAGCGGGAATTATTAAGCCTCTCCTGGAGCACCTGGGAGAGGCGGGTAAGCATAAGCCACCAGAAAATGGCCAGGAATAGGACCATCGCGCCCCATCCCATGGCGATCATTCGGTATTCCTGCGGACTCATGAAGGACTCAGTTAAAACCGGCGTTATGCGGGATGCAATGAAAACGGACGGAAAGCGCGGCGAGTCCGCCTAAAGGGACTGGTCCACGCCCGGCCCCGGCGCGGCCCCGGTGCGTTTGCCGAGAAAGAATTCCCGGAGGATCCCTCTGCACTCGTCCAGTTTTACGCCTGATGTCAAATCGCAGCGGTGGTTGAGCGCCGGATTTTGCAGGATGTTAAAAAGGCCGCCGGCGCCGCCGCCTTTCGGGTCCGGACAGCCAAAGATCACGCGGCGCAGGCGCGAGAGGACAATGGCGCCGGCGCACATGGGGCACGGTTCCTTGGTCACGTAGAGATCGCAATCGGTCAGGCGCCAATCGCCCATGACGCTCTCCGCCTGGGTGATGGCGAGCATTTCGGCATGGGCCGTCGCATCCTTGAGAGTTTCCACCTGGTTAAAGGCACGGGCGATGACGATGCCCTCGCGGGCGATGACCGCGCCGATTGGCACCTCCTCCGCCTTGAAGGCTTTGCGCGCCTGGCGCAGCGCCTCGCCCATGAAGTAGGCGTCGCTGTTCAGATCGATAATTGGGGCATCCATTGGGATGCCAGCCATTTAACCATGGATCGGCTGATTGGGAATGGATTTGAATAAAACATCCCTTGAGATTGTGCCGGAAAGCCCTTGTAATGCCTCTTCCAGCGCACCTTCATGCAACCATCTCCCGAAGAACAATTGGCGCAGCTCAAGCGCGGCACGGCTCAGATCATTAGCGAGGAGGATCTGCTGGCCAAGCTGCGGCTCGGGCGTCCGCTCAATGTGAAACTGGGGGTTGATCCCACGGCGCCGGACATCCACCTCGGCTTTACCGTGGCGCTGCAAAAGCTCCGGCAATTCCAGGATTTCGGCCATCAGGCGGTTCTCATCATTGGCGATTTCACGGCCATGATTGGCGACCCGAGCGGGCGCAGCGTGACACGGCCCCAGCTTAGCCACGACAAGGTAATGAGCAACGCCCGCACCTTTCAGGAGCAGGCGTTCAAGATTCTCGACCGCACCCGCACCCGCACGGTTTTCAATGGCGAATGGCTGGAGCTGATGACCTTTGAGGACATCATCAAACTGACCGGGCGCGTCACGCTCCAGCAAATCCTCCAGCGCGAGGATTTCAAGAACCGCATCGAACAGGGGGCTCCGGTGCGGCTTCACGAGATCATGTACCCGCTGATTCAGGGTTGGGATAGCGTGCAGGTGCATGCGGATGTGGAGATCGGCGGCACGGACCAGCTTTTCAATATTCTCATCGGGCGGGAGCTTCAGCGGGAGGAGAGAATGCCGCAGCAGGTGGCGTTAATGATGCCGTTGCTGGAAGGTCTGGACGGCGTGCAGAAGATGAGCAAGAGCCTCGGCAATTACGTCGGCGTCAGCGAGCCGCCCGCCGAGATGTTTGGCAAGCTCATGAGCATTTCCGATGAATTGATGAAACGGTATTACCTGCTGCTGCTCGGGCGCGATATGCCGGATATCCATCCCATGGATGCCAAGAAGCAACTCGCGGTGGAGATCGTGGCCCGTTACCACTCCGCCGAGGCCGGGCAGGCCGCGCTCGATGATTTCAACACGCGCTTTTCAAAACGCGACCTCGCCAGCGCCGAGCTTCCCCCTTTGCCATTGGCCGAAGTCGCTTCCGATCTCCTTTCCATCATCGAGGCCGGCTACAAGGCTTGCGGCGTCACCCGCAGCCGCGGCGATATCCGCCGGCTCATCCAGCAAGGCAGCGTCCAGATCAACGGCGAGAAGCAACCAGACCCGAAAGCAATCCCCGCGCTGAACCCCGGCGACGTAGTGCGCCTGGACAAAACGCACGCAGTGCGCGTGGCGGGATAAAGCCCGCTTCTTCGCGAGCGGGTCCGCGGTTCTTAATTCGCAGCGGCGTCGTTCCCGATGGATTCGGTCGGGCAGGCGATGAGCGCTTCCTCCACCAGCGCGATTTCCTCGGGGGTCACCGGTTGGCGGGAGACATAGGAGAGGCCGGAGTCCTCATCACGGGCGAAAAAGTCGCCGGCGGTGTCGCGGCAGAGGGAGCAGTCGGTGCAGGTGGAATCCACATAATACGCGCCGGCGGCATTGATGGAAGTGCGGTCGGTAATTGTTGCCATGAGCACAACAATAGGCCGGTAAGGAGATCGCGAGACGCCGATCTTGCCAAAGCTTACGGCTTTTTTGCCGGAACCCTTACGGCGCGGACACCTTTTGCGGCTTATCGGAAACATGGCGCCGCCGCCGGCGCAGGCGGAGCCAGTTGTTCCAGGTCTTTCGCAGGCTGTCCTTGGGGCTCATGTATTTCTGGTTCAGCTCATTATTTTTGATGATCTGGGCCAGGATGCCTTTGAGCGAGAAATCGGCGGTATCGAGAATGGTGTACGCGGTGCCGATTGCGGCCTCGTGGTGGGCATCGCTCCCGGCGGTCATGGGCAGGCCGCGCATCTGGGCGTACTCGTAGGCCTGGCGGTTGTAGCGCTTGAGGGTGGTGGCGGCGTTGAAGACCTCCAGCGC
>DATAXI010000147.1:0-3314 GCA_036266845.1 Chthoniobacteraceae bacterium
AGCGGCGCATCGGGCAGGACCTGCATGACGGCCTGTGCCAGGAGCTGGCCGCCATCGCCTTCATGACCCGCGCACAGGCCAACCGCCTGGCACGCGGCAACAGTCCCGAGACGCCGCGCCTCAACCAGCTTTCCCAGCTCCTCAACGACTCCATCACCCGCTGCCGCGATATCGCGCGCGGCCTGCATCCCGTGGAAATGGACGCGGACGGCCTGATGGTTGCTCTCCAGGACCTTGCCGTCCGAACGGACCAAACCATCGCTTGCGCATTCCGGTGCGAGGAGCCCATCCTTATGCCGGAGAGCGATATGGCACTGAATCTTTACCGGATCGCACAAGAGGCGGTGAACAATGCGATCAAATACTCGCGCGCCCACAAAATCACAATCGCCCTGGGCCGCGATGGAAATACCGTGCGCCTCTCCATCAGCGACGATGGGCGCGGCATCCCCTCCCCCCGCCGCTCGAGCAGCCCCTTGCGCAAGCGCGGCGGCATGGGGCTTCACATCATGCGTTACCGCGCCCGCACCATGGGCGCCACCCTGCAAATCCACGACCGCGCACCCCATGGCACCGAAGTGGTCTGCGTGCTTCCCCGAAAATAAGTACCAATGGCCTCCAAAACCATAACCCACATCAAGCCGCCCGCCCCAAGCGCCGGCCCTGCCACTCATAAACATCGCATCCTCATCGTGGATGATCACCCGCTCTTCCGCCACGGCATTGGCGACCTCATCAATGCCGAGGCGGATATGGAGGTGTGCGGCGAGGCGGACAACGCGCCGACCGCGCTGGAGAACATCCGCCACCTGACGCCCGACCTGGTGACCGTGGATATCTCCCTGCGCGGCGCGAATGGGATCGAGCTATTGAAATCCATCAAGGCGGAGCATCCGCGGCTGCCGCTGCTGGTCCTCTCCATGCACGATGAATCGCTCTACGCCCTGCGCTCCCTGCGGGCCGGAGCGCGCGGCTACATCATGAAACAGGAGGCGCTGGACCGGGTGATGAGCGCCATCCGCCAGGTCTTGCGCGGCGATCTTTACGTGAGCCCCTCGATGTCCGGCCGGATGATCGAGGAATTCGTCCAGGGCGGCGCGGCCAATGGCGGCTGCTCGATTGCGGATAAGCTGACCGACCGGGAGCTGGAAATCCTGCAATTGATCGGCCAGGGCCACGGCGTGCAGCAGATCGCCCGGGAGCTGAACCTGAGCGCCAAGACCGTGGAAACCCACCGCGCCCACATCAAGGAGAAGCTGAACTTCCAGACCGCGCGCGAGCTGGCCCGCTTTGCCGTGCAATGGGTGGACCAGCAGGTGGTGTGAGCGTTGTGGCGGGCGGCGCACGGTTTGGCTTGCACTTTCCCACGGGCCTCCCAACATCGGGATTCGTGGGCTTCCGATCCATTGCCGCACCTTTGTGTGCCCTGCTTCTTGCCACGGCTCTCATGCCGGGCCAGGAAAACTCGCCCACGCCGGCGCCGAGCCCCGCGCCCGTGGTGGATGTGGGCCGGCTCATTCCGCTGCTGCCCGAGCCGCCCACCGGCTGGAGCGCGGACAAGCCGGAATCCTCCTCCAGTTACATCGGCGGCTATCAGGTCAACACCGTGAGCCGGGTGTATGTAAAGGGCGACGCCGACGATGCGCCCACGGCGAGCGTCAACATCATCGACTCCGCGAACAACCAGCAATTCCAGGACTCGACCAAGGCGATATGGAGCGCCACCGGCTCGACCGCGCAGGGCTACGACAAGGATGTCACTGTCGCCGGGCTGCCCGGGTTTGAACATTACTCGAATACCGACCAGACCGGCGTCCTCTGGGTCGTCGCGGGCGGACGCTTCTTCGTGCAGGTATCCACCACCAAACAGCCCCCCGCCGACCTGGAAACCTGGCTGACCCGGATCGACCTGAAGAAGCTGGCGGAACTGAAATAAAGCCTGGATCGTTCCGGGCGGCGGAGGGTTTAAACCTGAAATCCGAAGTTGGACGAGGCGATCTGACGCAATCTGCTGGCCGCGAGTGCCACTCATCAGGCCTCGCCGTATTTAAAAAATACGCCTCGGCCTTCCTCATGTCATCGCGTCTCAGCATCTTGCGCCATCTCATCCTCGCCAATTTTGGAATTCAGGTTCAACCCGTATGAGGCTTCTTTTTTCGCCCCGGATTTCCCGCGCAATCCGATTTTCCGTTCTGCTCCTCCTTCCATGTCTTCATCGGACCCTGGGGCAGAATGCCCCGCCGGTGGCGGCGAATTCGGCTGCGCCCGCCGGGCAGTTGCTTTCCAACCACGATTTCTCCGTGGCGAAAAAGGATCCCGCTTTTCCCGATGATTGGCACCGGAAACCGTGGATGACGTGGGAAGCGGAAAAGAATTTTCATTTCCTGCGACTTACCGCCGCCGCGCCGGGCAAGGACATTAGCGCGTGGCGGGATCTGGGCATTCCCCCGGGCGTCCGCGCGGTGCGGGTGACGATCCGCTACCGCACCAGCGGGGTCAGGCTGATGGCGGCGCAGGACGCGGGATTGCACGCGAGTTTTGTTTTCCTCGATGCGGTGAAGATCAAATTTGCGCCTCCGCCTCCGCCGCTTGAGCTTTCCAGCCAGGCGGCCGATTGGAGGGATGCGACGGCGAAGATCGCCGTGCCGCCGGGCGCGACCACGTTATGGATGTCGATCGGGATGTTCCAGGTCGAGTCCGGGACGCTCGATTTGGCGGATGTCGGCGTGACGCCCATTCCGGCCTCCGAAGCGCCGCAGCCTGTGGTCGCGCAGACGATGCCTGACAGTTCCATCCCCATCCGGAGGGATGGCGCTCATACGATCATCGGTTATGGCGCTCCGAAGGTTTGGTTTATTCGTCCTTACGTCGATGTGGTGGGCCACGACTTTGACATGGGCCTGGCGAATCTGGTGCGGCAGCTTCACGACAAGGGGCTTTCCGCGGCGATCGGCGTTTCGGAGAGCCTGGATGATGGCGCCCTGGAGGATGTGAAAAACAGGACCTATGTTTTCAGCTACAAGAATATCAATTTTCCGCTTCCCGCGGAGGCGCATCGTTTGATTTTTCTCAATACCTGGCTCTTGCCAAAAACGGAGTGGCCGGCATCGCGCGCCGGCAGGAAGGATTTTGTCCTGCTGGGCTCGAAAACGCTTCACAATAACGGCGACGGTCTGGCATCCAGCAAGGATCGCTGGTGGCAGATTCAGAAGGGCGACCCGGATCTCACGATTACCGTGCTGGACGGAGCCGGGTATTTTTTGCCGATCTCTGTTTGGCGCTCCATGCTCTTCAAGGTGCTCGCGGATGATCCG
>DATAXI010000151.1:0-12994 GCA_036266845.1 Chthoniobacteraceae bacterium
TCTTTGTACCGTCGCTTACAAAGCCGACCGCCCTCAATGTGCTTTCACAGGTGCCGCTGGGCAATCCCTACGATACCCTTGAGGTCGTCAGTGTAGGGGCTGCATCGGAGGGCACGGTTAAGATTACCGGCAGCGGCGCCAATTCCGCAGTCGTTTACACGCCTGCGCGATTCGATGGCACTGACAGCTTCAATGTCACCGTCGGAAGCAACTTTGGTTACCAGGGCACCACCACCGTGTATCTGGTGGATCCCTTTATCCAGATGGCCGGCACGTATCAGGGTGAGTGCGAAGGTGGTGTGCCGGGATATGTCGCGGTGAATATTGGAGTCGGCGGAGCATTCACGGGCTCTGTCCGGTTGAGCACGGGCGTCTACTCGTTCAAAGGATCGCTCAGTCCCACCGGGAGCGATACTATTACGATCAAGCGCAAAGGCCTGCCCAGTGTGACACTTGTTATCTTCACGACCAGTGATCCCTACTATGAGGGGGCATTTACCTTTACGTTATCGACACCGGGTTCTTCCTCCGGCGGATATTTTTCCGCCAAGATTCCCTATTCGTCCGGCAATCCTTCGGGGATATCCGGGAATTATACCGTCAGCATAGCGGCTCCGTCCGCAAGCAGCACCGCACAGGCGATCGTTACCGGCTCGGCTGTCAACGGAAAGATCGTTGGAATCGACGTCACCGATGGCGGAGCGGGATACGAAACCGCGCCCACCTTTGTCATCTCGGACGGTTCCTCCGGAAAAGGGGCCGAGGCAGAAGCGGTGCTTAGCTCCACGGGATCAATCCTGAGCGTGAAGGTGACAAAGCCGGGTAAGGATTACACCAATCCCATCACCGTGACAGTGAGTCAGCCTTCCGGTAATCCGCAGGGCTATGGATGGGCCACGATGAAAATCAGCGACCTGGGGGTCGTGCGTATGGTTGGAAAACTGGCTGACGGGACTCCTTTCACCGCCAATTCATTGGTGGATCCGAATTACTACGAATTCGACGGCCTATATCTGAATCCAAGCGCTTACGCGAATCCTGACATCCCTATATTCGTCAGCCTCTACACGTCCGGTTCGGCGAGCGGATATCTTGAAGGTTATCTAAACGCGCTAGGCTACGGGAGCAATTCCTTCAGCGATGCGCTTACCTGGTACAAGGCCCCTCAGGCTAAGGCGCAGCTTTACCAGAACGGGTTCAATACAGACGTGCAAACCATCGCCATGCCCTATACCCCGCCGATCAAGACTTACCCCATCTCTTTCGCAAGCGGTACCGCCAATGCAGAGATCGAGTTAACGGGCGGCGCGGAAAACCTGAACCTGGATAACATCGTAACCATCCCGCCTGCGCCTGCGAGCACCGGCATCATGGTTAGCGGCTCCGATGACGCGGTAAAGATTATCACGTCATCCGCCACCGGTGCATTTACCGGTAAGTTCACCATTCCCGGCACCAAGATCACGATGCCATTCAGCGGTGTCTATCTGCAGCCGGATAATGTCGGGTACGGGTTCTTCTCCGGTACCAGCCAGACGGGCAGTATCACCATTGCGCCAGCGGCGCCATAATTGGCGCTTAGGAAGATTTTAAAAAATGCTGTCGCCATCGCCATGCGGCGGCGAGGGCCGTTGTGCTCGGCTTCAAGCCCGGCCTGGATGATGCAAGCAGTCGCCAAAACGGCTGCCAATTTTGCACCATTTCTGGCAACCGCGACGGATTTGGCGGACTCTGGCGGACTTCGCCTTTTTTTGGCATGAGAGCGGAAGATGCTCAACTGAACGCCCTTCTTCCGTAGAAAAAGGAGTCGGGCCGACTGGATTCGAACCAGCGACCTCTTGAACCCCATTCAAGCGCACTACCAAGCTGTGCTACGGCCCGCTCTCCCTAAGATTGACTTCCATAGCCCTTTACAGGAGGAGAATGTTCCAATCAGGGGGCAAAATCGCGGCATTTGTCACAATGTCACAGCGACCGGCCCCTGAGCGGGCATTTTCAACCTCCGATAATCGGGTCGAAAGGCAGTCAACAGGGCCGAAAGTAATGGGCCTCTGCCGCCGAGGTCAAGCCCCGTGGTGGAATCGTCCGGAGGTCCCTGGGGCGCCTTTTTCCCTCGAGAACCACCGGCCACGGGACAGCCCCGTCCGGAAAGTTCTGAAAAATACGAACCGATTTCTCCCGGCGGGGCGCCGCGAAAATCCAGGCGGCCCGGGGATCCGAAGAATCGGAGGGAGCGAAGCCCGGCGCTCCCGCTCTCAAGGGGGGGCTCCGGGTTCCGCGCTTTGAATTCAAAACTTCTGCCGTCCGCTCGCGACTCGACGTCCGTTTTTTTTATGTGAATTTTCGAATACTTGATGTCGGGTTTGCGCCGTGGAAGCGCTGGGAGCGGGACGAGTTCAACCCGCCCGGAAGATTTAAGCCTGATGAAGTTTTTCCGTTCAAAAATCCATTGGCGGAATTGCGGAGCAGCCCTTCCCGGAAATTTGAATCGTGAGTGGAAGGATGTGGCGGAGAGATACCGGGAGCGCCTGGGGCGAGGGGGGCATTCAATTGGTAGAGCATCTTCTCTTTAATCTGTCGGAAGATTCTCCCGCGCCGTTGGCGCTTTGCGCATGTTGCGTAAGTGCTTTGGGGGCTGCGCTCGTTCCTCGCTTCGCGCGAGGCTGGCCTGCAAGGGGCCTTTGGCCCTTAACGATGCGTCAAATTAAAGCAAAAGGGCTCTGAAAACGGTTCCTTACGGAGCGTTTAGCCATTGATTCCACAAGATGACCAATGATGCCACAAATCCCCGCGCGGCGGCCGCCACGGCGCTGGCCGAGGAATTGCGCGAGCGCGTCCGGGGCGAGGTGCGGTTCGATGCGGGCAGCCGCGCCCTTTACGCGACGGACGGTTCAAATTACCGGCAGACGCCGATGGGCGTGGTGATTCCGCGGGACGTTGACGACGTCTTGCGGACAGTGGAGATCGCGGCGCGGCACAAAGCGCCGCTGCTCTCCCGCGGCGGGGGTACGAGTCTGGCGGGCCAATGCTGCAACGTGGCGGTGGTGATGGATATGTCGAAATACTTTCATGAGATATTGGAGATCGACCCGCGAAAGCGGCTGGCGCGTGTCCGTCCCGGCATTGTGCTGGACCGCGTGCGGGAGGCTGCGTCGAAATCCCAGCTCACCTTTGGGCCGGATCCGGCTACGCACAATCATTGCACGGTGGGAGGAATGATCGGCAATAACTCGTGCGGAGCCCACTCTGTGATGGCGCAATTCGCAGGGACCGGCGCCCGCACATCCGACAATCTGGCGGGGATGGAGATTCTCACGTATGACGGCCTCCGGATGCGCGTGGGAGAGACGAGCGATGAGGAACTGGCACGCATCATCCGCGAGGGGGGACGCCGTGGAGAAATCTATTCCAGGCTGAAAGCGTTGAGGGACCGCTATGCGCCGCTGATCCGCGAGCGCTACCCGAAGATTCCGCGGAGGGTGGCCGGGTACAATCTTGATGACCTTCTGCCGGAGAAAGGTTTTCACGTCGCGCGCGCGCTCGCCGGGAGCGAGGGCACCTGTGTCACCATGCTGGAGGCGACGTTGCACCTTATCGATCTGCCAAAAGCGCGGAGCCTCCTGGTGCTCGGTTACCCCGATGTCTTTCTCGCGGCGGATCATTGCCCGGAAATCATGGAACATCGGCCGCTGGCGTTGGAGGGTTTTGACGGGATGCTGCTTGGGTTCATGAAAAAGCATCACCTCCACGAGAGGGATTTGAAGCTGCTGCCGCCCGGCAACGGATGGCTGCTGGCGGAATTTGGCGGAGAAACGAAGCAGGAATCCGATGCCAGGGCACGGGAGGCGATGGATGCCCTTAAAAAGCACGGAGAGAAGGCTCCGGCGATGAAATTGTACGACGATCCCGGCGAGGAGGCGAAGCTGTGGGAAGTGAGGGAGAGCGGCCTTGGAGCCACCGCTTTCGTGCCGGGGAAACGCGATTCCTGGCCGGGTTGGGAAGACTCGGCGGTGCCGCCGGAAAAGATGGGCGATTATCTGCGCGACCTGAAGAAGCTCTTCGTGCGGTATCAGTACGACACGTCCGTTTACGGTCACTTCGGCCAGGGCCTGGTCCATTGCCGGATTCCGTTTGACCTGGTCACGCACACAGGCATTCAGAAATACCGGGCGTTTCTCGACGACGCTTCGGACCTTGTGCTCTCCTATGGCGGCTCCATCTCTGGCGAGCACGGCGATGGGCAGGCGCGTGGGGCTCTGCTGCCAAAGATGTTCGGGGAAGAACTCGTGCAGGCGTTTCGTGAGTTCAAGGCGATCTGGGACCCCGCGGGAAAGATGAATCCGGGCAAAGTGGTGGACGCGAATCCTCCCACCGCGAATCTGCGCCTTGGACAGGACTACCATCCGCGCGAGCCGCAGACGTATTTTCAATTTCCGGAAGATCACGGCAGTTTCGCCCACGCCGCGCTGCGGTGCGTGGGAGTGGGCAAGTGCCGGAGGGAAGAGGGCGGAACCATGTGTCCCAGTTATATGGCCACTCGCGAGGAGAAAAACGCGACCCGTGGCAGAGCCCGTCTTCTCTTCGAGATGCTGCGCGGGGAGGTAATCGGGAAAGAGGGCTGGCGCGATGAGAACGTAAAGGACGCGCTTGATCTCTGCCTGGCGTGCAAGGGCTGCAAGGGAGATTGCCCCGTGCATGTGGATATGGCGACTTACAAGGCCGAATTTCTCGCGCATTACTACCAGGGCCGCCTGCGCCCCATCCACGCCTATGTTTTCGGGTTGATCCATGTGGGAGCGCGCCTGGCCTCATGCATGCCGCGCGTGGCGAACTTTTTCACGCAAGCTCCGCTTATCAGCGGATTCATAAAATGGTGTGTGGGGGCGGCGCCGCAACGGAGGCTGCCACCCTTTGCCCGGACGACTTTCAAGGACTGGTTCCGCGCGCGAGGGGAACGCAACGCGGGGAAACCTCCCGTGCTGCTCTGGCCGGATACGTTCAATAACTACTTTCACCCCCGCACTGCCCAGGCCGCCGTGGAGGTGCTGGAGGCTGCCGGGTTTCGCGTTCTGGTGCCAATGCAGGATCTGTGCTGCGGCCGGCCATTGTATGATTACGGGATGCTCTCCACCGCCCGGCGATGGCTCCGTCAAATCCTCGTCACGCTGCGGGAAGAAATCCGGCAGGACATCCCGCTTGTGGGCCTGGAGCCGAGCTGCCTGGCGGTGTTCCGGGACGAGCTGATCAATCTCTTCCCCCATGACGAGGATGCGAGGAGGCTGCATGGGAATTCGCTGCTGCTGAGCGAATTCCTGGAAAAATACGCGCCCGGCTTCGAGTTGCCAAAACTGCCCCGCAAGGCGCTGGTCCACGGCCATTGCCAGCACAAGGCGATTGCCAGGATGAACGACGAGGTCGCGGTGCTCACCAGGCTTGGGTTGGACTTTGAAGTGCTCGACAGCGGGTGCTGCGGCATGGCCGGCGCTTTCGGTTTCGAGAAAGAGCATTATGACGTCTCGATGAAATGCGGCGAGCGCGTGCTCCTGCCGGCCGTGCGCGAGGCGGCCAAGGAAACGCTGGTCATTGCCAACGGCTTTTCCTGCCGGGAGCAGGTAAGGCAGACGACGGATCGCGTGCCGCTGCATCTCTCGGAGGTGATCCAAATGGCGCTGCACGGCGAGCCCTCCGAAACCTATCCTGAGAAGAAATACATCACTCCAAATCCAGCCCCAACCTCCGGTCTGGCGGCTTTCGCCGTTGTAACCGCCATCGGGCTGGCGGGTGCTGCGCTGATCCGGATGAGCCGGAGGAAAAACCGATCATGAAAACAAGAATGTTGAACGAGGCCGGACCCGGAGAAAGAACCTACGCGATCATCTTCGATAAGGGCGACGAAGTATATTCCGGTTTAACGAGATGGGTGAAAGAGCACGGAATAAAAGCGGCGCACTTCAGCGGAATCGGTGCGTTCGAAACCGCCATGCTGGGCTACTTTGACCGGTCGCGGAAAGACTACAGAAAAATTTCGTTCGACGAGCAGGTCGAGGTGTTGACCCTTTCCGGGGATGTCGCCTTGAGCGATGGCGAGCCGAAGATTCACGCGCATGTCATCATCGGGAAATCCGACGGAAGCGCGCATGGCGGCCATCTCCTGGAAGCCCAGGTCTGGCCGACCCTTGAGGTGATCTTGATTGAATCCAATCGTGCCATGAGGCGGAGATTCGATCCCGAGGTGGGATTGGCGCTGATCGATCTGGACGCGTGAGAACGGAATCCGGGCGCGCACAGGGCGCCGGGTTTGGGATCGATCCACGTCCACCCAACGGCGGATGATTGAGAAGAGGCTCCGGGAATGGAGCGCCAACGGGGTGGCGGGCCGAAGCGCGGACGGAATCTGATTCCCATAAAGCGCTTTTGAGCGAAATAGTGTGTCACCGGGTTCGGGAATCCGGCCACTGAGGGGTGAACACATGAATACCCAAATCGACAATGCAGGCTCCTGCCCGGATGCGGAACTCGCGGAGCGCTGCATCGGCGGCGATCAGCACGCGTTCCGGATGGTGGTGGAGCGCCATCAATCGCTCGTGTGCTCGGTCGCCTACGCGGCGTGCGGCGATCTGCATCTGAGCGAGGAGGTGGCGCAGGACACATTTCTCACGGCGTGGGGCAAGCTTCAGGGTCTTCGCGAGCCCGTGCGGCTGAAAGCCTGGCTCTGCGGCATTGCGCGCAACCTGGGGCGCAATGCGCTCCGGCGTTCGGCCCGCAAGGTCGAGAGCTGTCCGCTGGAAGCGGATGTGCAATCGCAAGAGGGGACGCCACGGGAGCTGGCGATCTCAAAGGAGGAGGAGGCGATGTTGTGGAGCGCGCTCGGGGAGCTGCCGGAGAATTACCGGGAGCCGATGATCCTGTACTACCGGGAGGCGGAATCCGTGGGAGCGGTGGCGGAAGCGCTGGAGATCAGCGAGGATGCGGTGAAGCAGCGGCTGGCGCGCGGGCGGGTGATGCTGGCCGGGCAGATTGAGCGGTCGATCCGGGCGGCGTTGCGGAGTTCCGGGCCGGGCCGGGCGTTTACGATCGGGGTGCTGGCGGCGATCCCGGCGGTGACGGTATCGGCCAGGGCGGCATCGCTCGGAGCCGCCGTCGCAAAGGGCGGAACGACGGCGAAAACGGCGGTCATGGCGGGGATTTTCAGCGCGCTGCTCGGGCCGGTTCTGGTGCTGGGGGGAAACTTTCTGACTTACCGCATCAGCATCCAGAGCGCGGTCACCAAGCGGGAGCGATGGCACGTCCGCCGCACGTTCCTTGGGATTCTCGGGATCGTAGCCGGATTCGTGACGGCGTTCGATTTGCTGATCCTGTGGGCGCACCGGTATGGAAGCGGCCATCACCTGTCGCTCGCGGGGTGCTTTGTGGGGCTCGCGCTGGCGTTCTCCGGAAGCGCGGCGTGGCTGATTGTATCGAGTATGCGCGAGCGGCGGATGCTCATCGCGGAGCGCCTGGCGGCGGGCATTCCTCTGGATGCGGGCGGGCCATCATGGGAATACCGAAGCCGGGCTCACCTGCTGGGATTGCCGCTCGTCCATCTCCGGTTCGGGAATAGTTTCGCGTGGAGGAATGAACCGGTGTGGGCGTGGATAGCAGCCGGGGACCGGGCGTTCGGCATGTTGTTTGCGTTCGGGGGTATCGCGATTGCGCCGGTTTCGCTCGGGGGATTTGCCATTGGGCTGCTGCCGTGGGGCGCGTTTGGGATCGGGCTTTGTGCAATCGGCGCGTTCGCGTTTGGCTGGTGGGCGGTCGGCGGGATGGCGTTTGGGTGCAAGGCGTATGCCGGCTGCGCGGTGGCGTGGCGCGGGGCGATGGGGGGAGTGGCGATCTCGCGTGGATTTGCGGAAGGCGGATTAGCTTATGCGCCGCAAGCGAACAACGGGCTCGCGAACCGGTGGTTATTTTCGCATGCCTTTTTCCGCGGAGTGGATTACGCGGGAGGTCACCTGCAATGGCTGAACCTTTTGTGGGTGCTGCCGCTTTTCCAATGGTGGCTGGTCGTGCGGAAGCACCGCAAGGGCGCGCAGGCCGCCTAAGCGGACCGAAATGGCAACGAGCGTTTACCGCGCGCCGTTTTTCAAGGACGCAGCCTGAGGGGAAACCGGTGGCAGCCTGAAAATCCTAGAAATCGCGGACCTGCCCGGCCGGGTCGCGGCCTTCGTCCAGGTCGATGAAATCGAAGGTGGTTTGAATATCGGCGCGATTCTCGGCGCCGATCTCCTTGAGCCTGCGCTGGAGCATCGGCGTGCCGTCGTCCCGCCAGCCCCGCTTCCGCATGAACTGGTTCCAGACCTCGATCTGCTCATCCGTGGGATGGCGGCCGCGCTGATAGCACCAATCGAGGAAATCCGTGTCCGTGCCGCCCTGTTTCACGCGCTCGACCAGCGAGGGGTAGTCGATATCGAGAAACGTCAGCGCCCGGGCGTCGAATCCCTTGCCAAGGTTCGCCTGATACTCCTCCGGCAGCTTGCCGGCGGCGAGGAGCCGGATTTTATCGACCATGCGGCCTATATAGTAGATGCCGCCCACTTTATCGTAACAACTTCTGAGTCCGGGAACTTGCATGTATCCCGGGATAGCCTGCGCTCCGCCGCGGTTCAAGCGCCGAAAGCCGGACGCAACTCAGAGCCGTTCATTTTGAACGGCTTGCAGGGGGGCGAAGTCCGATTACTTTTGAAAAGCCATGCGTGTGGACCGATTCACTCAAAAGATGCAGGAGGCGCTGCAGAGCGCCCAGGACATTGCCTCGGAACTTTCCAACCAGGAGATGACCAACGAGCACTTTTTGCTCGCGCTCCTGGGTCAGCGGGATGGCGTTGCGATCCCGATCCTCGAAAAGCTGGGCGTGGCTGTGCCGGCATTGGTGGCGAGGCTGCGGGAGGAACTGGAGAAACGGCCCCGCGTGAGCGGCGGCGCCGGGCAGCTTTATCTGGGCACGGAGCTGCGCACCGTACTGGACGCCGCGGAGAAACAGATGCGGGGGTTGAAGGATGAGTACGTAAGCGGCGAGCATTACCTGCTGGCGCTCACGGAGGCGAATGACTCCGCCGCCCGCATGCTGAAGGACTCCGGCGTCACCCACGCCAGGCTGCTCCAGGCCCTTCAGCAGGTGAGGGGAAGCCAGCGCGTGACGGATCAAAATCCGGAGGGAAAATATCAGACCCTGGAGAAATATGGACGCGACCTGACCGAGGCCGCGCGCCGCAACAAGATCGATCCCGTCA
Source organism: Chthoniobacteraceae bacterium (assembly GCA_036266845.1). GTDB lineage: Bacteria > Verrucomicrobiota > Verrucomicrobiia > Chthoniobacterales > Chthoniobacteraceae > DATAXI01. The sequence goes on from DATAXI010000151.1 coordinate 9,270, forward strand.
TCGGACGCGACCCGGAGATTCGCCGCGTGATGCAGGTGCTCTCCCGGCGCACAAAGAACAATCCCGTGCTTATTGGCGATCCCGGGGTCGGCAAGACGGCCATCGTGGAAGGGCTGGCGCGCCGCATTGTGAGCGGAGACGTCCCGGAATCGCTCAAGGAGAAGCGCATCGTCGCCATGGATATCGGCTCCATGCTCGCAGGCGCCAAGTTCCGGGGTGAATTTGAAGACAGGCTCAAGGCATTCCTCAAGGAGGTTACCGATTCCCAGGGCGAGGTCATCCTCTTCATCGATGAGCTGCACACCATCGTGGGCGCCGGCGCGGCGGAAGGGGCGGTGGACGCCTCGAACATGCTGAAGCCGCAGCTCGCGCGCGGGGAGCTGCGGACCATCGGCGCCACCACGCTGGATGAGTATCGCAAGTACATCGAGAAGGACGCCGCGCTCGAGCGGCGCTTCCAGCCGGTGATGGTGAATGAGCCGAGCGTCGAGGATACCATCGCAATCCTCCGCGGCCTGAAGGAGCGCTACGAGGTGCACCATGGCGTCCGCATCCAGGATGCCGCGCTTGTGGCCGCCGCCGTGCTTTCGCACCGTTATATCTCCGACCGTTTCCTGCCGGACAAGGCGGTGGACCTTGTGGACGAGGCGGCATCGCGGCTCAAGATCGAGCTGGATTCCATGCCCACGGAGATCGACGAGATCGAGCGCCAGATCATGCAACTGGAGATGGAGCGGCAGGCGCTCAAGAAGGAGAAGGACGCCGCCAGCCGCGAGCGCCTGGCGCGCATCGAGAGAGAGCTGGCCGATCTGAAGGAAAAGAGCGCCCAGCTCAAGACCCAGTGGCAGAACGAGAAATCGGAAATCGATAAAAGCCGGAAGCTGCAGGAGCAACTGGAGCAGTTGCGCAATGGCCTGGAGCAGGCGCAACGCCGCGGCGAGCTGGGCAGGGCCAGCGAAATCCAATACGGCCAGATCCCGCAGTTGCAGCAGCAGATCGAGGAGCACAATGCAAAGCTGGCCGGCATGCAGAAGGATGGGCGCCAGATGCTCAAGGAGGAGGTCACGGAAGAGGACATTGCCGAGGTGGTATCCACCTGGACCGGCATCCCCGTTTCACGCCTTCAGGAAGGGGAGCGGGAAAAGCTGGTAAAGATGGAGGAACGCCTCGCGGAGCGCGTGGTGGGGCAGAAGCCGGCAATCGCCGCCGTCTCCAACGCGGTCCGCCGCGCCCGCAGCGGGCTGCAGGATCCCAACCGGCCCATCGGGTCCTTTATTTTTCTGGGGCCTACCGGAGTCGGCAAGACGGAGCTGGCGCGGGCCCTGGCGGAATTTCTTTTTGACGACGAAAACTCGATGATCCGCATCGATATGAGCGAGTACATGGAGAAGCACACCGTGGCCCGGCTGATCGGAGCGCCTCCGGGTTATGTGGGGTACGAGGAGGGTGGGCAGCTTTCCGAGGCGGTGCGTCGCAAGCCCTATAGCGTGGTGCTGTTTGATGAAATCGAGAAAGCGCACCATGATGTCTTCAATGTGTTGCTCCAGGTGCTGGATGACGGGCGCATCACCGATGGCCAGGGGCGAACCGTCGATTTCAAAAACGCGGTCATCATCATGACCTCGAACATCGGCAGCCAGTTCATCATGGAGGAATCGCTCGATGCGAAGGAACGCGACCGGCGCGTCATGGAGGCATTGCGGGGTCATTTCCGGCCGGAATTTCTCAACCGTGTGGACGAGATCATCATCTTCGACCGGCTCTCGGATGAGGAGATCAAGCACATCGTCGGCATCCAGCTCGCCCGGCTGGCGAAACGGCTTTCCGGCCAAAATATCACGCTCGACGTCACTCCCGCCGCCGCCGCCCTGGTGGCAAAGGAGGGGTACGATCCCGTGTACGGCGCCCGGCCGCTCAAGCGGGCGATCCAGCGCCAGCTCCTCGACCCGCTCTCCATGGAGATCCTCCAGGGCCGGTTCAAGGAGGGCGATCGCATCCAGGTTGAGGAAAAAGACGGCAGAATCGTGTTCAACAAACGATAAACGGGTATGGAGCAAGTCATCATCCTGGCCACATTCAACGAGGCGGGCCCCGCCGAAACCCTCAAGGACCGCCTCTGCGGCGCCGGCCTGCACGCGGAGGTATCCGATGATTCCGGCGCCCAGGCCATATTCTTCCTGAGCAGGCACCCGCGCGCCCACATGCGCGTCCGTGTGCGCAAAGAGGAATATGAGACCGCGCTCAAGCTGCTGGCCGGATGGGAGAAGGACGGCGTGATGTTGCAAGCCGTCCGCTGCCCCCAATGCGGCTCTTCCCGCATCGAGTACCCGCAATTCTCCCGCCGTACCGCGGAGAGCGTGTTCTTTGCGCTGCTCGCGGCCATGCACCTGATTCCGCGGGAGTATTACTGCGAAGACTGCCAGTTTACCTGGCCCGATAAGGTGGAACCGGAGGTGGATCGGGACGCGCTCAACTGGCCTCGGGGCTCGAAAGTTCCCTGAGCTTCTCTCCGCCTCACGCCAGGGTAATCAAGACGATCTCCGGGCGGCAGAATAGCCGTACCGGGGGCGTAATGGTCCCGATGCCGCGCGTGACGAAGACTTTCGTCAGCGGTCCCTGCACCAGCCCCTGAGCGTATTTTTGCCCATAGATGGAGGGGACGATTGGGGGGCCGATGATCGGCAGGTCCACCTGGCCGCCATGGGTATGGCCGCTCAGCACCAGGCCCACGCGGGGATCGTGGATATATTCCACAAAATCCGGGTTATGAGAGAGGAGGATCACGGCGTCGCCGGTTGTCGTGCTGGCGAGCGCCGCGGGGAGATCCTGCACGCCGCGCCAGAAATCGTCCACGCCGCATAGCCAGAGGCGGTCGCCGCCGGACTCGATCCAGAGCCCGCGATTGGTCAGTTCCGGAATCCTGGCCGCGCGCAGCGCCGCGCTGACGTAAGGCTGGCCGCCATCGTAATGGTCATGATTTCCCAGCACGGAATAGACGCCCAGCGGCGCCCGCAGGCGGGCCAGCTCTTCCACGCAGGGCGCAATGTATGCGATGCCCCGGTGGGGGTAATCGCCGCCCAGCGCAATCAGGTCGGGGTTCAGGGCATTTGCCATGTCCACGGAATGCCGGATGTAGGAGAGCGGCACATACGGCCCATGGTGAAAATCGGCCATCAACGCGATCGTCTTCCCTTTGAACGCCGCGGGCAGATTCGGCACGGAGATCGTCACGCGATGCACCCCCAGCCACCGGGCCTCCAGCCGGGCATAAATCACCCCGGCCACGCCCCCGGCTGCCGCCAGTCCCGCTGTTTTCAAGAATTTCCGCCGTGTCATGGTATTGGTGTGCACGGGAGTTTCCGCTGGCATTGGCGAATGCGCAACTGGCGGCTTTCCCGGGAGTGCTTTCAAGCTGGCTCCGTGCCTTCTTCGGGCGAATCGTGCAAATCAATTTCGATTTCCGGCATCTTCGGGGATTGACTCCATCGCCGGAAAGGCGCCCCACACATCTTCGCCGGCAAGACAAAGCCGGTTCCGATAAGGGAAAAGAAGAATGCCAGGTTTACGCGGATAACATCCGGGTCCTAGCAGCCTGTTGAAATAATCCCCAGTCGAGCCGGAGCGGCATTGCTGAGGGGCGGGGCTGGTGGCAGAATGGCGGGCAGCATGATTCGACCGCAACGAAAGAGCCGCCAAGGCGAGTTTTGGATCGCGCGCAATGAGTT
>DATAXI010000070.1:0-2970 GCA_036266845.1 Chthoniobacteraceae bacterium
AGTACCTTGCTTATTTTGAAAGCCAGCGCCGCTCATTCCTCACATTGATCAAGGCGACGGGGCAAAAAATCTGGACCCTGGCGCAGGGTTATCTGTGGTCCTATCTCATGGTGGTGGCGCTGCTGGGGCTGCCGTGGGCCATCATGCGGAATCGATGGCTTTGGTTTGTGTTGTTCATCGGGCTGTTTTTCGTGGGATCCGTTCTCATGGGCACGTGGGTGTTCCCGCATTACGCCGCACCTGGAGCCGCGCTTTTCTTTGTGCTGGTGGTGGAATCGATGCGCAGTCTCCACGCCTGGCATATCGGGCGGCGCCGCATCGGCAGGAACATCGTGCGCGGGCTGGCGATTCTCTTTGTCATCTCCTATGTGGAGGTGGCGATCAAGATGGCGGCACAGGACCGGCACCGTTGGTATGACCGGCGGGAGGCGATCCTGAATCAGCTTGCCAGGGAACCGGGGAAGAGCCTTGTCATTGTCCATTACGATGCCGACCACAATCCCAATCGCGAATGGGTGTATAACGCGGGCGATCTTCAGGATTCAAAAGTGATCCTTGCGCGCGACATGGGCGCGCAGAACCAGGAACTCGTCCAGTATTTCCGTAATCGCAAGGTCTACATCGTGGACGCGGATGCGGCGAATCCCGTGCCGCGGCCTTACTCGGGCTCCTGAGTCGCGGCGCGCTCCCATGCCCCGGCCCTCGAGCCAAAAAAGAAGCGGTGAAAGCCGCGCAGCGTCATGAAGTTCAAAAAGAGAAATCCGGCGGGAATCGAAAAAAGCGGCAGCCGCAACCGCGGGGCGAGAAGTCCCGCGAACGCAAAGAGATAGAGGAAGAGCTGAACCCAGAGGCAGGCGCGATAGAACGGAATGGCTGCGAGGCAGCCGCTTGCCGCCAGCGCGCCCACCAGGAAAAGCGGTCCCGCCAGGCGCAGATACTTGTGGGAAACGAGCTGCCATGCGAGGCGGTTCTTCCACGGCAGCAGCCACGCCGGAAAACGGGCGCACATCTGGATGTTGCCGGCGAGCGTGCGCGCCTTGCGCACGGTTTCGGCGCGCGGGTCGAGCGGCTGGGGGTCGAACGCCTCCGCGGTGGTGTCGTAGATCACGCGGCGCCCGGCCAGCGCGATCCGCATGGGGATCACCACGTCGTCCAGGATGATGTCCGCATCCAGGGGCTGGAATAGCGGGCGGCGGATCGCGTACACGGCACCGGTGCAGCCGATGCAGGAGTCAAAATCCGACTCCGCTTTCCTCAGCACGGTTTCCATTTTCCAGTAGAGATCGACCCCGGCGCCCGCCGCGGTGCGCGGATCGCCAATGCGGAGGATGCCGCTCACCGCGCCGATTTCGGGATCGGTGAAATGACTGAGAAGCCGCGGAATCGTATCCGGGGTAAACTGCTGGCGGCAGTCCGCCAGCACGATGATCTCCGCATCCAGGCGCGGGATCACCTCGGAGAGGCAGGCCGCCTTGCCGCGCCGTTCGGAGAACTCGAAAACGCGAGCCCCGGCCTTGCGCGCGGCGGATGCGGTGCCATCCGTCGAGCCATCCGAGCAGACGATCACTTCCACCGGGACTGTCGCCGCCTTGAGGTTTTCGATTCTCGCAGCGATGCGCTCTTCTTCATTGTATGCGGCCACGATTGCCGCTGGGCGGGCGGGCGCGGGGAGGGTTGCCTCCGTTGGGCGCACGCGGCGGACACGGGCCAGGAGGCCGATCAGGAGCTGATAGCCGGCGAAGGTGTAAGCAAGCAGCGCCACCGAAGTCCAAAAGAGAATCTGCCAGGCCATCCGCCCCCTTACATCGTGATGATGAGATGTTTCCAGTACTGAATGGCCGCCCAGGTCAGGATCAGGATGATGATGATGTCCATGATGCCCAGCCGGTTCCAGAGGAAGCGCTTGAGCACTTTTTCCTCGAAAGTCCGGCGTTGGAGGCCCGGTCTGGCCGCGTTGTCGGGAAAGCGGATGGCCGGGCCTTGCATCGCCCCCCGGCGCGGACCCGGCTCGATTGCCGCGGCGAAGGCCATGGCCGATGCCGGCATTGCAGCCATGCCAGGCGCCATCGGCTCCGGCAGCCGGGCGAGGGCAATGCCGGGCACTGTGACCGGCGGAAGCCGGCGGATCCATGGCCGGCCGGGAATCGCGGGTTTTGGCGGCTCGGCAACCGTATTTTCCGCCGCCTGCTTGCTCAGGAGGTGGCGATGGAAAGCGCTGATCGCCGCGACGAACATGAAGAACGTGGGCCGGTAGCAGAAATCGACCATCCATGAGGAGGTGGCATACGCCACCACCGTGGCGAACAGGGCGCGCCGGATGCGTTCTTCGTCGTCATCCGTGCAGCGCATCAGCACCAGGGTGCGAAGGCTGCAATACAGAATGCCCACGAAGAGGAAGAGCCCGACGTAACCGAGCTCCGCGCCGTTCTGGTTGTAAGCGCTGTGGGTGGCTTTCGAGTAATGTTCCCAGCGAATCACCGGACGGCGTTCCGCGTTCAGCTCATGGGCTGGCTGGTCCGTGCTGGCGCCGATCCGGCGCCCGGGCAGGAAGCGGTACGTCACCTTCTTCTGGAGCGGTCCGTATCTCAGGAAGGAATCCTCAAAATTACCCAAGCCGACTCCGAAAAGGTGGGTCCGCATTAATTGAATCCCATAGGTGAACGCGGCGATGCGGCCCTGGATGGCGGGATCCGTCTTGCTGTGCCGCAACTCGCCCATGCGCGGGAGCGCGTAAAGCGCTCCGTAACCAAAGCCGAGCGCGATGGCCAGAATCACGATCTGCCACGCCCGGGAACGCCCAAACATGAGGGTGGCCAGCAGAGTTACGAAGCCGCAAAGAAACGCACCCTTCGACTCCGTCAGGAAAATGCAATAGAGAGGAATAATCAGGAGAATGAGGCCCGCCTTCATCATCCGCTGCCGCCAGAAGAAGAGAAAGTAAACCAGGGGCACGACGGGCAGGATGCTATG
>DATAXI010000091.1:0-9257 GCA_036266845.1 Chthoniobacteraceae bacterium
ATGTGCGAGCGCCGGGGGTTGGTGCGGTCGGGCTTCAAGCGCAGCGCCTGTATGAGAACATACAGGCCAAGCTTGAAACCGGGCGCAACGGCCCTCGCCGCCGCATAGCGATGGCTACAGAATTTTTTAAACTGCTCTAGCAGCATGCGCTGTGGCGCCAGCCGGTATCGCGTAGCCGCGTCCCCCGCTGCGCCCCCGGGCAGGAATATTATCCCGTCGTCCGCAGGCCGCTTGCGATGGCGTTTACGCTGAGGAAAAGCTCCGGCAGCATCGTCTCCGCTTCGGCATCGCGGCCTTCCTTGCGGCTGGCGCGCCAGCGTTTTAGCAGGCGGATTTGATCCAGGTGCAGCAGATTCAGCGCTTCGGCGCGGAGCTGGAGCGTCTTCATCATGCGCGGACGGCGTTGCGACGTGGGCTGGCCGCGAAGCTCCTGAAGCATGGCGCGCGTCCGGGTCCATTCCTCCCAGATGATGCCAAAGATGCGGTTGCGCACCTCCTCGTTTTCGACCAGCGTCGCGTAGGCGCGCATCAGGTCCAGGTCTGTGCTGGCAATGCTCGATTCCACATTGGTCAGCACGTAATAGAGGAATGGCGAGGAGCGCAGATTCTCGCGCACGGCGCGGAACGCGGCCTCATTGTGATCCGCGAGGTGCTGCAATCCGGCGCCGACGCCGAACCATCCCGGCACGTAAAAGCGCGCCTGGTTCCAACTGAACACCCAGGGAATCGCGCGCAAGTCCGCAAGGCTGGCCTGACCCGTGCGGCGCGATGGGCGGGAGCCGATGCGCGCGTGCTCCAGAGCGTCGATGGGCGTGGCCTGCCGGTAAAATTCGATGAAGCCGGGCGCTTCCAGCAGCTTCCGGTAAGCGGCCTGGCTGGCTTCCGCAAGCGGCGGGCAGATATCCTTGAGGATCGCCTCCGCGGCCGGGTTGCTGGCGGGAGCGAGCGTGGCATTGGTGACGCCGGCGACGAGCAGTTCGAGGTTGTAGGTGGCGGTGGAAGGGGAGCCGAATTTTTGCGCGATGCTCTCCCCCTGCTCAGTGAGGCGGATATTGCCGCTCAATGAGCCGGGCGGCAACGCCTCCAGGAAGCGATTGGTGGGGCCTGCGCCGCGGCTCACCGTGCCGCCGCGCCCGTGGAAGAACTGGATATTCACGCCGCAATCCTCCGCCACGGCGGCGATCCGCGCCTGGCCCTCGTGCAATGCCCATTGGCTGGCGAGGATGCCGGCGTCCTTGTTGCTGTCGCTGTAACCGACCATCACCTGCTGGATCAATTCTCCCTGGCCTTGTTGAAACCGCAGGCTGCTGCGCGTGGCCGGGTGATCCAGGAAGCCGCGCAGGATGCCCGGAGCGCGCTCCAGATCGGTGATGGTTTCAAACAACGGCACGATTGGCAGCATGCACGTGAGCCCTTCCGGCATCCACCGCGTCAGCCCGGCCTCGCGCGCCAGCAGGTACACCGCCAGCAGATCGGACCGCCGCCGGGTCATGCTGACGATGAGCGCGCCAATGCCCTCCGTCCCATATTTCTCGATGTGATGCGCCAACACCCGGAAGCAGCCCAGCACGCCGTCCGCTTCCGGTCCCGCGGAGGCATTGGCATGGAGAAATGGGCGGGGCGAGCGCAATTCGCGATCCAGGAATGTAAGGCGGTCGTTCTCCGGCCAATCTCCGAATTCCGCGCCGTCCAGCCCGGAGGCGTCCAGCAATTGGGCGATTGCCTTGTCGTGGTAGGCGCTGTTTTGCCGGATATCCAGGTCCGCAAGGTGAAAGCCGAACGTATCCACCGCGCGCAGCACCGGCCGCACGTCCATCGCGGCCAGCCGCCCGGCGCCGATCTCGAGCAGGGAATCGTGAAGCAACACCAGGTGCGCCTTCAATTCCCCGGGGTAGCGGTAGGTGCCGGGCTCTCCGCGCAAGCTGGCGAGCTGGTTGGGAGCCATCCGCACCGGCAGCATCTCGATCATCAGCGCCACGAAGTCGCGCCACGGCTCATCCGAGTGCGCGGGAAGGCTGGAGGGTTTCTTTCCGGCGAGGCCTTCGATCATTTCCTTGCTCGCGGCCACCATCGCGGCCGGCAATGGCTGCATCCAGCCGGAGAGCGTCAGCGTTTCCGTCAGCCGCGTAAGCTCCCGGTGAAGGACGATGAGAGCATTGACCCGGAGGCGCTCCAGGGTATCCGCCGTCACCTCCGGCGTCACGCCGGGATGCCCGTCGCGGTCGCCGCCCACCCACGTGCCGAAACGGACCGCCGGACCCTGGCCCAGCTCATCCACGATTGCGGGATCAAAGCCGGCCGATTCCCATGCCGTGCGCATGCGGGTGCGCAGCCGCGGGAGCACGGTGGGAAAGACATCGCGCAGGTAATAGAGGACATTGCGCCGCTCATCGGCGATCTCCGGCTTGGTGAGCAAAATCTCGCCCGTGCGCCAGAGCCGCTCCAGCGCGGCGCGTGTCTGGGCCTGCACGCGCTTGTCGTCGGTGGGCGTCAGCAGCGAGCGCTCGCGCTGCTGGACCAGTTGGTAAATGGCGCGGTGCTGGTCCAGCACGGAGAGGCGCTTGGCCTCCGTGGGGTGCGCGGTCAGCACCGGCTCCACGCGGATCGAGCGCAGCCGCGCCGCGATCTGCGCGCCGTCCAGCCCGCGCTCCTTCAGGTTTGCGAGCGCCTGGCCCCATAGCCCCGGCTCCGCGGCCATGCCCAGTTCTCCCTCGCGCAATGCGCGCACCTGGGCGGCCGCGTTTTCCTCCACCAGGTTCAGGAGCTGGAAGGCGATGGAAAAGACGAGGCCGGTCTGCGCGGGCAGCTTCTCGATGTCCGATGGCAATTCCCGCCCCGTCCACGGCAGCAGCTCCGCCAGGTCTTCGTGGCCAAGGCTCCGCAGGACCTCGTCCAGACAGCCAATAAGAAATTGAAGTTCGCGGTCGATCTTCTCGAAGCCGATCGCAATGTAGTCGGTGTTTTTATCCTGTTGCATCAGTCTCCCCGGGTACGGCGGTGGTGGTTCCAACGGCGGGGGGAGCTGGGGCTGCCGGGATCTGGCGCGCGCGGCGCAGATCGCGGATGGCAAAAACCCAGAGCGTGACAAAAAGTGATTCAGCCACGGCATCCAGCAGGTAAAGCAGCGGGATGCTCCGTTCAATCACAAAAACAATATCCGTGCCCGCCAGCGAGAGCGCCGTGAAGAGGCCGATGGCAAAAACCTCGAATGCGATATCCCGCCGAATGGCCGCGATGACCATGGAAGCGCCGATGCCCGCCAGCAGCAACCCGGCGAGGGTGAGCAGATATGGCTCCCCGCCGAGCGAGGGATTCGCCTTCAGCCCCGTTAAATTCAGGAACGCATACCGGTCCACCACCGGCCACAGCCCCATGACCAGGCAGAAAAAACCTTGCGCGAACGCGGCAAAGATCGGGAGTTTTCGACGGGCGTCAGGATTTGGCATTTGCAATGGGCAGCGCCGTCCGGATGCGTTCCATGACCATCTCCACCGGGAGATCGCGCATGCAGGCGTGGCCGTTCGGGCACTGGTTTAGCCGCCGATAGTTGCATGGGGAACAGGAAAGATCGAGCCGGACGACATTCTGCGGCTGGCCGTACGGTCCCACGTGGACGGGATTGGTGGGTCCAAAAATACTAATGGCCGGCTTGCCCAGCGCCGCGGCGATGTGCATGGCGCCGGAGTCATTGGTGACCACCACCGCCGCGCGCCGGATGAGCGCCACGGCATCGGCAAGCGAGGTCTGGCCCGTAAAATCCGTCGCGCCCGGCGCCTGCTGCTGGATGGCCCGGTTGTAAGCGCGCTCGCCATTGCCGCCAATAAGGATGGGGGTAAAGCCGGTATCGGTCAGCCGTTTTGCGACTTCGGCGAAACCCTCCGGCGTCCAGTGCTTGGTTTCCCACATGGTCCCCGGGGCCAGAATGGCGAGCGGGCGCGATGGGGCCGCGTACGCCGCCAGATGGCTTGCGATGCGCTCCTCCGCCTCCGGCGCGGCCGGCAGGTGAAAAACCGGCGGTCCCGGCTCGAAGCCGAGCAACTCGCCCACCCAGAGGTAACGGTCCACCGCGTGCGCCTCCAGCGTCTGGATGGGGATGTGATGGGTATAAGCGAGCCAGGAGCCCTCCCGGGCGCCCGTCCAGCCGCGGCTCGCGATATTTCCCAATGGCTTCCCCTCAAAAACGCTCGCCTCCCGGCGCTTCACCGGCCGGCCAAACCCGATGCGCACCGGCGCCGCGCTGGCCAGCGCAAAGAGTGCGGAGCGCATCTGTCCGTGCAGATCGATCACCATCTCATACCGCGTGGCCAGGATGCCGCGCAGCAAACTCAGCAATTTTCCCGCTGCGCCCGCCCGCTTTTCGCGGTCGGAAAATTCGCGCCGCGCGAAGAGCAGGATATTGCTCACCGCCGGATGCCCGCGGATAAGCTTCGCGTTCTCCGGCGTCAGCAGCCAGTCGATGCGCGCCTGCGGGTAACGCCTCCGCAGCTTGTCCAGAACGGGAAGCGCGTGTACCACATCCCCCACCGCGGAAGGTTTAATAAGCAGGATGCGGGAAAACTCCGCGTGACGGATATCGAGAGTGGCCAAGTGAAAAACGGCAATTTAACCACGACATGGCATTGTCGCAATCCCATCCGCAGGAGGTCAGCGGCTCGGGAATTCTTCACCGGATGCATCAGGGATGCCCCGGATGCAGCAATTGCTGGACGGGGCGGGCGCCATGGTCGGCGATGTCGTAGTGATCGACCCGGTAATTAAACTCGCGCATCAGCGGCAGGTACCAGACGTGCCAGCCCTTGGCGACCAGAGTATCCAGTTCCCCCTGGGTGACGAGGTAGAGATATTGGATATCCGGATGCGGGTGGCCGGCGGTCAGCACGGCGATGGGCGGCTCCCAGCTCCCGACGATGTACGCGTTGCGCCCGCTGATCTGGGATGCAAAATGCAGGAAGCCGCCGATCTGCCCGTCGGTCAGCGCCCGGGCGCGATGATCCTGAAGAACGAGGCCGGGCAGCAGAAACGGGCTCAGCAGAATCAGCGCGCAGCATGACTGGAACGCCCAACGCGGGGTGAATCGCCAGAGCAGCAGCAGGGTAAAAGGGATCGCCGGGATGAGGTACGCCGCTTCATCCGGCAGGCAGATAAAAGCAATCGCGTAAATGACCAGCATGCAAGACCACGCCAGCACCTGGCGCGAGGATACACGGGGCCGGGAACGGGCGAGGGGAATCGCCAGCAGCGCGAGGCACACGCCGGCGACGCCCAGCGTGCCCCATACTTCGATGGTCATTCGCGCCAGGATTTGCAGGGAATCCGGGAATGCGTGTTCCGCGTAGAAGTTAAAAAACTCCGTCCCGTAGCGCAGGTAAACCGGCGTAAAGGCCGCGAGCGCCACCGCCGCCGCGATCACCCCCGTGGTGATCACACGCCGCAGCGCTGCCCGGTTCTCCGCGCCATCGCTCAGGATGAGCGCAATCGGCAGGGCCGCCGCGCCGGAGGTAATGCGGATGCCCATGGCCAGCCCCAGCAGCAGGCCCGTGAGCGCCGGGCGCCGATGCATGGCGCACCACCACGCGAACAGCAGAAACGCCAGCGCCCATGGAAAATCCTTGGTCGAGACACTGTTCACATAGAGCACCGGCACAAAGGCCATCGCCAGCCCGCCCAGCCACCAGTCCGCCATGCCGTACTCCAGGCAAATGAGGGCAAATGCCAGCGCCGCCGCCGCGCAAAAGAGCGCGTCGAGAAAATTGAGGCCCCACGGCCCCGTCTTCCAGAACAGCGCGCACAGATACTCCTGCACCGGGTAGCCCGGGAAGCGCGATGCCTCGTACACGCCCGTCTCCGCGATGTGCCGGGCCGCTAGCGCCACCCGCCAATTGTCCGCATGCAGCCCGTAGCCTTCGCCGAGAAATGGCAGCCGGGTGAGCAGCACCGCCGCGCACAGCAGCGCCAGGGAGACGGAACGGGGGAGCTTGGGAAGACCCATCCGCTCGGTTTAACCTGAATTCCGAAATTGGCGAGGATGAGATGGCGCAAGATGCTGAGACGCGATGACATGAGGAAGGCCGAGGCGTATTTTTAAATACGGCGAGGCCTGACGAGTGGCACTCGCGGCCAGCAGATTGCGTCAGATCGCCTCGTCCAACTTCGGATTTCAGGTTTATGGAAGCTTTCGCTCCCGGAGGGAAGTCTTTACGGTGCGCGCCATGATTGTCGGCATCGATCTCGGCACCACCAATTCCCTCATCGGCGTGATGGAGGCCGGGTTTCCCATTCTGCTGGCCAATCGCGACGGCGAGCGGCTGACCCCTTCCTTTGTCCACTTTCCCCCGCAGGGCCAGCCGCTCATTGGCGCGCCCGCCCGGCGCGCGCGCGCGCTCGACCCCGGGAACACGGTGTACTCCATCAAGCGCTTCATGGGCCGCCGCGTGGGCGAGGAGGCGGCGGATGTGCCCTACCGGCTTGCGGGCCGGCATGGCGCGCCGGTCCGGGTCGCGATTCGCGGCACGGAATATTCGCCGGAGCAAATCTCCGCGCTCATCCTCGGCCATCTCAAGCGCCAGGCGGAGGAGGTGATGGAATGCCCCGTTGACCGCGCTGTTATCACGGTGCCCGCTTACTTCAATGACGCCCAGCGCGCCGCAACCAAGGCCGCCGGGGAAATCGCCGGCCTGACGGTGGAGCGCATCATCAATGAGCCCACGGCCGCCGCGCTCGCCTACGGGCTCCAGAGGCTCGGCGAGAAATCGAAAATCGCCGTTTACGATTTCGGCGGCGGCACGTTCGATATCTCCATCCTGGAGCTGAGCGGCGGCGTCTTCCAGGTGCTCTCGACCAATGGCAATACCCGCCTTGGCGGCGACGATATCGACCACGCGATCATCGCCGCCTGCGATTTGCCGGTCGCCGATTTTCGGTTGCGCGAAGCGGCCATCGAGGCCAAGCACCGGCTCTCCACCGAGGAGGAGGCGCGCATCGATCTCCCCTTTGCCGAGGGAGCGCGGAGTCGCGGCCTTACCCTCACCCGGGCAGAGCTGGAGCGCATCGCGCGCCCCATTGTCGAGCGCACCCGCGAGCATTGCCTGCGCTCGCTCGCGGATGCGCGGCTTGGCCCCGGCGATCTCGATGCCGTGATCCTGGTGGGCGGCCAGACGCGGATGCCGCTCGTCCGCCGTTTCGTCGCGGAGCTTTTCCAGCGCGAGCCCGATGTCTCGCAAAACCCCGATGAGGCAGTAGCCCTCGGCGCGACCATCCAGGCCGGCATCCTCTCCGGCGCGGTCCGGGATATCGTGCTGCTGGATGTGACGCCCCTCTCGCTCGGCATCGAGACCTTTGGCGGCCTGATGAATGTCATCATCCCGCGCAATACCACCATCCCCGCCAAGGCTGGCGAGATGTTCACCAACGCCATGGCCGGCCAGCAATCGATGGCCATCCGCGTCCTGCAAGGGGAGCGCGAGATGGCGCGGGATAATTGGGAACTGGGCGCGTTCGAGCTCGCCTTCGACCCCGCGCCCAAAGGCCAGGCCCGTGTCGGCGTCCAGTTCGAGATCGATGCCAACGGCCTCCTCCACGTCCTGGCGCGCGACGTGAAGACCGGTATTGAGAAAATCGTGGAAATGAAGAGCGCCGTGGATGTCTCGGACGAGGCCGTGGAAGAAATGATCGCCTCCAGCGTGGAGCACGCCTTCGACGATATGAGCGAGCGCATTTTCACCGAGGCCCGCCTCAAGGCCGGCGAGATACTCCCCGCCGTCCGCGCCGCGCTGGATCAACTCGGCGATGGTGTCGATGCCCCCACGCGCGCAACCATCGCCCGCCTCATGGCCGATGTGCAATCCGCCCTCGATTCCCGCGAGCCCCAGCGCCTGAAAAAAGCCACCGCCGCTCTGGATGAAGCCACGCAACCGGTCGCCACGCTGCTCATCGACCGCGCGATGGAGGATGCCCTGCGGCGAAAAGGCGCGATCTGATGTTTCGGGAAATCCCGCTCTAAAAGAGGCCGGATTTTCCGTCGCAAAACTTTTTTAGAAATCCATTGACACTAAGGTTGCGCGCGCCACCTGCAACGCACCCCGATAAGTCAACGGAAATAAAAAGGCTAACTGACGCATCATTGAGTCCGCTAGCGTCGTGTTATGGACGCAAACGAAGAGAGCGGTAATTCCATTGGCACGGACGCAGGCGGTGGCGCTGATTCGGTGGAAACCAATGTGGATAATCTGCAAGGCGCCGCACAGCAATTGACCACGGCGGTCTCGCGCTTCGCGCAGGGCGCGGAGAACGGGCAGGATAACCTTGACGCAGTCCTGGAACGGGTAAGTGGACAATCCACCGGGGCCAACGCGGATATTCAGGAAATTCGCGCCGAAATTCGAAAGCTCGAGAACTGGATTCGCTACAACCGCGGATAGCCGCCACGCCCCGATTTCCATGAGCGCCACCGAATCCATTAACCTGGCTAGCGGCCTGCGGCAACTCCTCGCCAGCGTGCGGCAGGTCACCCGCCTCTTCGAGGATATGGCCGACCGGGCGGAGTTGCATCACGCGAGGCTCAGGGCGCTATCCAGCAGTCTCCCGCCTGTAGCCCATCGCGATCCGGCGAATGGTGGCAGCGCCGCCATCCCGCCCGATCTTCAAAAGCTCATCGAATCCCAAGCCCGGCAAAAAGCCCCGGGGAAAGGAACTCACCGCCGCCGCTACTTTTGCCCAGGAGCTGATTCAGTGGACAGAGCAGTTGAAGAAACGCGAAGCCCGGCAACAGCCAGCCGGTTCCAAGGAGTTATTGGAGAACCAATCCGAGGCGGCAACAGGAGACCCGGCGCCAGCGGCTCCCGCTACGGTCGAGCAGCAGGATCCAGTCGCGGCGGAAATGATGCGAATAGATCCTCCAATCGCAAGCAATCCAATCGACGAATCGTTGACGCTGATAAACCTGGCGATTATCCCGGATGTAGTCGAGGGCGCCGCCAGTTTGGCGTTGGCGGGTGGGAAAAAGGCGGCTGATCTGATTGGCGGATTAGCGGCGACCGGAGTGAAAAAAATCGCTGATCTCGCCTCCGATACCGCAAGAGAAACGATGAGAGGCGCCGCGAGCGAGATAGTCCCAGGCGGCGGCCTGCAGGCCAGTGAGGACCTCGGAGGTCATTTATTGGCCAAGCACGTAGGCAAGACCCGCGTGGAACTATTGTCCCGCGCCTTGACGGACAAAAGCGTGCCCGAAATGGCATCGTCGTTTTATGATCGGGCC
This sequence comes from Chthoniobacteraceae bacterium, assembly GCA_036266845.1. Classification (GTDB taxonomy): domain Bacteria; phylum Verrucomicrobiota; class Verrucomicrobiia; order Chthoniobacterales; family Chthoniobacteraceae; genus DATAXI01. Next base: position 9,254 of record DATAXI010000091.1, read on the forward strand.
TCCG
>DATAXI010000163.1:0-8166 GCA_036266845.1 Chthoniobacteraceae bacterium
AAATACGGCCCGGGGATTTCTGGGTGGCAAGGTCCAGGGCGACGATGACGGTGGCCTTGTAGAAATAGGTTTTCTCGAGCACCGGCTTCATATCGAGCGCGAGCTGGCGGCATGTTTTGCCCGCGGCGGCGACGCGCCCGAGCAAAGGCACGTCCATATCGCCGGAATCGGTGACGATAAGATCGACGGCGGGATTCTTGTCCTCGATGACGCGGTAAGAGACATGGTCGCCAACCTCCAGCTTGCGCTTGTCGTCCAGGGAAGCGATGGAAGTGTAAAAGACCGGCTGGGGAGTGGGCGCCGGGGAGGCCTCCGCGGTGACGGGCAGCGCCGGCATCACGGGGACGCCGTCCAGATTTTCCGGCTGGGCGAGAGCGCTGGAGAAGGCCAGGAGAAGGGCGGGAATGAGTGAAAAACGGAAGCGCATTCTGAAAGCTGACGAATAATGTGAGGGCTGGTTTTGGATAAGGCGCGGTATATTGGGGCAAATCACGTATAATCTCAAAAATAAAGATTTCTGCAGGGAGGGGGATTTGCTACTTTGCGGTGGAAATATGCAATCCCGAGTTCTGGCTTGCTGCCTGACCCTTGCCTTAGCGATCTGCCTGCCGGCCCGGCAAATGTCTGCCGCCGATAGGTATGCGACACTCGATCAAGCCCTGGGTTCGCAGGAGCCGCTTTACAAATTCAGTCCCGAAGCCCTGGAGGCGGCGATCCAGCGTTGCGCCGGGCAGGATCCCGCGCACGCGGGGGATTACGCGGCGCTGGTGCTGCGCTCCGGACGCAATGATGCGGATGCCATCGCTCCGGCGCTTGCGCGCTCCGCGGTGGAAGGGCTGGGGCCGGACCCGAAGCCTGTGCTGATCTGCAATATCGTGCGCGCCACGGTGAAAGCGGCGCCATCGGAGGTGCTGGATATCGTCACCGCGGTTGCCAAGGTGGCCCCGCGCTCCGCGGCGCAGGAGATCGTGACCGCGGCGGTCAGCAGCCTGCCGCACCCGGAGCAGATGGTGACCGTGGATGTGCAACGCCGGGCGGACCGGGTGGCAAACAGTGACAAGCAAACGGATTACAAGCAGCAGGATTACAAGCAACTGCCAGCCGAGCAAAAGCAATTGACCCTGGCCGAGGCGATCGTGCAGGCGGTGGCCGATGCGTTCCCGGGCATCGATCCCTCCACGCTGGCGGCCGCGGCGAATGTTGGCTTTACCGGCGGCCAGCCCCCTTTCCTGACTACCATCGTCCCGCCGGTCACCCCGATCCTGGCGCCGGGCGGTCCCCCTCCCGGGGGCACAGGCGCCGTCTTCGGCGGGCCTGGACCGGTGAGCCCGTAAGATTTTTCGAATTGTCCCAATCCATTGGAAGCAAACTGGTGATCCAACATTGAAGCCGGCTGCACTCGACCAGGGTGGAGCAAACCGGGGCGCATGGCTCTGGAAGGCGCTCCTGGTGATATTGCTCGGCGGGGCCGCGGCGTGGGGGGGATCGCGGCTCTATATCCAGCGGCGGGACAGGATGCTTTCCCTCTCCGCGCAACGCGCGGTGGAGGCGCGGGATTTTTCCTCCGCATGGTATTGGTTGCAACGGCTCTACCGGCAAAAGCCGGATGACCTGGCGACCAACCGGCTGATCGCACAATTCGAAGAGGCGGAGCAATCCCCGGAGGAATTGACGTGGCGGGTGCGCGTGATCCAGATCGGGCCGGCCACGATGGATGACTATACGGCGTGGGCCGCCGCGGCGCTGCGGCTGGGGCAGAGCGGTGTGGCGCTGGAGGCGCTGGCGCACGTGCCGGCGCAATGGCGGCAGAATGCCGGTTACCATGAATTGCTGGCCGGCGCTTACCTGGCGGACGGGCAACCGGATGCGGCGGACGAGCACTTTGCCACGGCGGCGAGAATGGAACCGGGGAATCCGATCCACCTGATCAACCTGGCGACGGTGCGGCTCCAGTCCGCGGATGAAGCGATCCGGCAGGAGGCCCGGGCAGTCCTGGAGAAGCAGGCGGCTTCCACGCAGCAGCCGCTGCCGGCGATCCGCGCGTTGCTTACGGACGCATTGCGGCAACGGGATGCCGGGCGAATTGCAAAATATCGCGCGATGATGCGCGGCCGGACGGACCGCACGCTGGGCGACGAGCTTTCCTCCATCGCGGGAGCGCCGGATATCGCGACCGCGCGCGCCGAGCTATCGCCGCTGTGGGATGGGGTGAAGAAAGATCCCGCGCATGCGCTCCAGGTGGCGGAGTGGATGATGCGCCACGGGGATGCGACCGAAGCGCTGGCATGGCTGCGGGCGCTGCCGGCGGAGATGCAAACGGCAATCGGAATCCAGATGGGCGAGGCGGACGCAATGACCGCGGCGCGGGACTGGGCCGGCCTGCGCGTATTCCTGACGGGGAAAAACTGGCGCACCGCGGATTGCCTGCGGACGGCGCTGCTGGTGCGATGCGCGCGCGAGACAGGCGCTCCGGCGCCGGCGTGGGCGGATGCCATCGCCGCCTGTCACGGCGATGGCGCCGGGATGCTGCTGCTGGCGCGCACGGCGGACGGCTGGACATGGAAGAACGACGCCGAGGCGCTCTACTGGAGGATTTCCCAGCTTGGATTTCCCTCACGCGGCCCTGCGCTCAAGGCGCTGTGGAACCGCTACACGGAGGCGGAAAACACCGACGGCCTGCTGCGGGTGGCACGCGAGCAATACAAGGATGAGCCCGCCGATCTGGCCATCCGCAATAATTACGCGTTTCTCTCCCTGCTGATGGGATACCGCACCGATGAGGTCAGCCGGATCGCCCGCGAGGATATTGCGCAACAGCCGGACAGCGCGATTCTCGCGGCAACTTATGCCTACTCGCTCTACCTCGCGGGACACTACGCGGATGGGTTGCAGGCACTGAGCCACTTTGACAACCGGCGCATGCGGGCCGCGGGCGCCAGCCTTTACCTGGCGCTGCTGCAAGCCGCGGCGGGCGATGCGACCGCGGCCAGCCGCACCGCGGCGGAGGTGAATGCGGAAAAACTTTTGCCCGAAGAACGGGCTTTGTTGCAGAAATTGACGCCAAAGACTTCCGCCGCCGCTCCGGTGGAGCATTTCCAAATCAATGCTTAAACGCATCTATCTTGCCGCATTTCTCCTGACGCCACTCGTGCCGCTGCGAGCCAACCTGGTGACGAATGGGAACTTTGAATCCGGGCCGGTGACGACCGGATACTCGGCGCTCACCGGCGGCGACGCCGGCGACACGGGCTCCTTCACCGGATGGACCGCGGTCGCCGGCAACGGCAACGGCCCGAATGTTTATTACAATACCGCGACCAACGGCGCCTCATGGATTCCCACGCCCATCGCGGGAACCAATGACGTGCAACTGGACAGCACGGACGATGGCAACGCGTACACGCAGGGGAGTAAGATCTATACGACCAATGGAATCACGCTGAATCCGGGCGGCTACTATTCGCTCACGTTCAGCATCGCCACGGAAGTGGGGGCGGGCAAAGGCGGCACCTCCTATGCCGATGTCACCCTCTTTACGACGCACAACGGCACGTACAACAGCACGGTGCGCACTTCCATCATCGATGGCACCTACTCCACGGTGAACGGCGCCGAGGGCAGCACTTCAACAACCAGTTGGACCACTTACACCATCAATTTTCAGTACCTGCCGGCCAACGGCTCCTCCAATAACGTCGCGTTTCTCCAATTCCAGGATGATGTCAACTCCGGCAACTCGAACATTTCCATCGATAACGTGAGCCTGGAGGTAGTTCCGGAATACACCCACTGGGCGATGTTCGGACTCTTCGGCGCAGCGTGTGTCGTGGTGGAACTCCGGCGGCGAAAGATCGCGGCGTAGCCGTGGCGAAAAGGATTCTCTGGCTGGCAGCGCTGGCCGCGCCGTGGGTGCTGCTCATCAGGCGGCTCTGGTTCATCTGGGATACCGATCCGCAATACGCCTACGCATGGTCCGTGCCGGCGCTGGCGGCAGTGCTGGCGGCGATGCGCTGGCGCTCCCAACCCGCGCGCGAGCCGGTGAGGAACGGGATGCTGCTTTGCGCCGCAGTTGCGATGATTCTGCCGCTGCGGCTGGTCCAGGAGGCGGCGCCGGATTGGTCGGCGGCGAATTGGGCGCTTGGGCTCGCGGTGACGCTCGCGACTTTTCTCTATCTCTGCCGCACGGGCGGACTCCGCTGGGCATGCTGGTTTCTTTTTCCGCTGCTCTTCCTGCTGACGGCGATCCCATGGCCGCAGCGATTCGACCTGTGGCTGACCCAGATGCTGATGAGAAAAGTGGCGGCGGTAACGGTGGAGATACTCGGCTGGATGGGGGTGCCCGCGTTCCGGCAGGGCAACCTGATCCGGCTGCCCGCGGGCGCGATCGGGATCGACGAGGCATGCAGCGGCATCCGCTCGTTGCAGGCGTTGTGGATGGTTTCGCTATTTCTCGGCGACCTGATGCGGCTCTCCGCCGCGCGGCGCGGCGCGGTGCTGGCAGCCGGTCTCGGCCTGGCGCTGGCGGGCAATGTGTTCCGCACCACGCTGCTCTCCTCCATCGCGGCGCACTGGGGCATGGGCGCGGTGCATTCGTGGCACGATCCGGCGGGATTCAGCATCCTCGCGTTTGGACTGGCCGGCGCGTGGCTCTTCTCGATGACATTGCGACGCGAGCCGCCGCCCGCGGAATTGCATGCCCGGACGATTCCCACGCTTCCCACGGCGATTCCGCTTTCTCTGGTGGCAGCGTTGTTCGCAATCGAATGCGCGACGCACTTCTGGTACTCGGCGCACGAGCATTCCTCCGGTGTCCACGATTCCTCGCTCCGCATCGCCTGGCCGCGAACGGAAGCGGAGTTTCGCAGGCTCGCCATATCCGATAATGCGCGTCGCATCCTGCTCTTCACGACGGGGAACGCGGCGGCGTGGGAGGATGACGCGGGACGCGCATGGTCGGCATATCACCTGGTGTGGGCGCCGGGGCGGACCTCCACGCAATCGGCGCGGATGCATCGTCCGGAGACGTGTCTGGAAGCGACCGGGGCGGTATTGATCCAGGAGTTTGGACGCGAAAAGGTGGCGATCCCCGGCGGGGCGCTGAGCTGCCGCGAATATCTCTTCCGGCGCGACGATGCGCCGCTCTACGTGCTCTTCTCTCTCTACGAGCAGCAACCGGTGGACAGGGACTCGAAGGCGATGCTCCAGGACTGGAGCGGCTGGAGCCGCGTGCAGCGCGCGCTGGCAGGCGAGCGGAATCTTGGCCAGGAGAGCGTGGAAATCGCGATGCGCCCGCTGCCCGGCGAGAAAGATGCCGTGAATGTGATGAAGAAACGCCTCGCGACGCTGGTGTCTCTGGGCGGGCCTGCGGGGCGCGCGGGTTACCGGGGCAATTGATCGAAGGCGCGCCACGCGGCATCCAGCCGGTTCTGCTTTGCGAGCAACCCGCCTGCGAGCCATTGCACGTAAGCGGGGCAGTTGGGATTCTTCGCCAGGAGGCCGAGGATGCGGATGGCTTCGGCGGTCTGCCCGGCCTCTTCGGCATCGTGAAGCAGGGACATCCCCGCGGCGATATCGCCGGGATTATCCGCGAAACGTTGCGCGGCTTCCGGGTGCGAAATCCCGAAAACCCGGGGCAGCAAAGGCGGCGGGTAGAAGCGCTGCATCAAGGCGACCGCGCCGGCAAAATCTCCCTGGGATGCCTTGTACTCCGCGAGGCTGCGGTAGCCGGACTCGAGAAGCCCCGGATTTTGCAGGAGCAGGGCTGCCATCCGCGCGGGTTGCCCGTTTTCGAACCAGAGCTCGAAAATGAGGGCGCGCTGCGCCACCGTAAAGCGGCTCAGCGCGGGATCGCGCGCGAGGATGCCCGCAAGGCAGCCCGGGAATTCCGCCTGGGTGGCGCCGCGCAGCGTGATCAGGCTGAGGACGGGATCGCCTTCGCCAAGCTTTGCGAGGTCCGCGCGCAATTCCGGCGAAGCGCCCGACGCGACGCCATTCATTTGCGCATACATCTCCCCCCGCCTCTCCGGCGGGCACCGCCGCAGCGCCTCGCGCCATGGCCCGATGGCAAGCCGCGGCGCGATTTTCATCCAGTAGCATCCCTCGTCGAAAGGCAGCCATGCGTAATCCGGCTCCAGAAAATTCGCGCGCCGAAAGTCGCTCAACGCTTCGAGGATCTTTCCATGGAGGCCCTCGCGCCGGGCGCGGTCCGTGTAGAGCGTCCAATCCAGCGGGGCCCACGCGAGCAGTTTTGAAACCGCCGCCGCGTCCGGCGCGTCGTTTCCAAGGAGATCGAGGTCGCTCGACAGCGGCGTGGCAATGTGCGCGGCGAGCATGAACATGCCGGCGGATCCCAGCGCGAGAATGGCGCAGCCCCATGCGCGCAAGGGCCAGCCCGACCGCCGCGCCCCGGACGGCTCCGCCGCGATCCCGAGCAGCAGCAGCGCCGGCATGATGCTGCCGAGCCGATGGCCCGGGACATCCTGAAAGCTGTGCGCCAACACTCCCGCGCACGCGATAAACACCGCCAACCGCAATGCGCGATCCTCCCGCGTGACCGCCCGCGCAAGGCCGCGCCATGCCCGCGCGCCCATCCACGCGAGCAGCGCGGCGGCAGCCAGCAGGCCGGGAAGCCCGGTCTCAGCCGTCAGCCAGAGCCAATCGCTCTCCGGATGCAACACGCGCTGCTGGAGGATCGACGCCCGGCGGTAGAGAGGGAAGATCGCGCTGAAATTGCCGAGGCCCGCGCCCGTCCAGAGCGAATCGCGAATCATGTGGATTGCGTCACTGAAAATCTTCAACCGAAAATCGGCCAGGCGGCTTCCGGCAATTCTCTCCAGCACGCTATGGCCGGTAAGAAGAAAGAGCGTGCCCAGGAGCAATGCGACAGCCGCGAAAATCGCAAGCGTCTCCGCTTTCCGTTTCCGCCATGGAACAACCGCGAGCGCCCACGCCACGGACATCGCCACAAAGAGGAGCGGCCCGGAGCGGGATTTATTTGCACCCAGGGCCGCGATGTCAACGGCGAGCATGCAGAGCCAGGCGAATCCCAATCCGAAAAACATGGCGGAATGGTGACGGCGTTGCAGCCGGCGGAGCCTTTCGGCGCCACATGCCAGCGTGAGAAACGCGCCCATGGCAAAGAGCACGGCCGTCTGGTTCCGATTCGCAAATGGCCCGAGGCCCGTGCCCTGCGGCCAGCCGGGCACCGGGATCCGCGCGAGCGCAACCAGTGCGATGAGGCCGATGCCCGCGGACAAACCCTCGCAGATGGTCCTGCGGTCCCGCTCGCTCCACGCCTGCCCGGCGCACCAGCCCAGCCATAAGAGGCCGCCGGCGAGCAGCAACCAGGCGCGCAGGCTGAGCCACGGCTGCGGCGAATTGACCGGACCGGCGGGCAATCCCTGCTCCACCAGCCGCGCGCGCCAGGGCATCGGCGCCGCGGGCAATGCCCAGTCCAGCGCCACCAGCAACAGCACTCCGGCGGCGAGGAACCAGGCATTGCAGGCCCACCGCGCAGGCAGCGCCACCGCGATGAGGCCGGCGCCGGCCATCAGCACCGCGGTGGCGAACGGAGAAGTTCCGCCGCCCAGCGCCGGGGCAAGCAATGCGAGCGTCAGCGCCGCCGAGACGCGGACGGGATGGGATGGGGAATGCTCGGACAAGCGGGCATTTTGAACGGTTGTATAAAAAAGCCAAGCGGTGCTCCGCCGTGGATTCACAGATGCGTTGAATTCACGAAGGCTTATTGCGTAGCCTTCGCCGCATTCTTTGGTGCGAAGGCGGTGATCCCCTTTCCCCGCGCGGCCAGGCGCACCCTTTTTTTTCGATACGCAATGATTTCGCACCGAATCCGCGGCGTTGAGGCGCTCTATATTGTGCTTCAGGCGGCGGCAGTTATTTTATTGTTCTGGGCGTGGTTCGTGATGCTGGCGCATCTCTCGGGCTCTTACCGGGGCGTCGAGCTGACGCGCTACAATTCCTATTGCCTTGCGCTGGTGGCGGGACTGCTGGCGGGGAACCTCCTGGGACGCTCCCGCAGTGTGCGCGAGGCGCTGTACGAGCGGTCGATCCTTGAGCATCTGCCGGTGACCTTCCGGCAGCTTTCGTGGTCTGTGGGCTGCCTGCTTGTTTACCTTTTCATCATCAAGGATAACGCGCACATCTCGC
>DATAXI010000164.1:0-13964 GCA_036266845.1 Chthoniobacteraceae bacterium
CCATTTTACCGAGCGCAACTGGCGCGTATTCATCCACGATGACGGGCGGCTGCCACCGGAGGCGAGCCCGGCATTCGTGAAGATGCTGCCCGGGGTGCGCGGCATCTCCGCCGTGGAGGCGGATCGCACCGTGCTCGATACGCTGGCCAGTTATCCCGCGTGCCGCGAGTACCGCCTGGCGCATCCGCTGGCGCGCAAGATCTTCGACATCCCGATCCACACGCGCGCGGACCGGTTTATCATCCTGGACAGCGACCTGCTTTTCTTCCGCAAGCCGGAGGTGATCCTGCGCTGGTGCGACGATGGGAAGGACCAATGCTGGTTCAACCGGGATGTGCACGAGGCGCTGCCGATATCCCGCTCGCAGGTGCGCGAGAAGCTGGGGATCGATCTCTGGCACCGCGTCAACAGCGGACTGTGCCTGTTGCAGAAATCGGCGATCGACCTGAACCTGTGCGAGCGAGCGCTGCGCGAAACCAATCTGGCGACGAAGAACCTCTGGCTGGTCGAGCAGACGCTCTTCGCCATCTGCGCCTCCGCCAGGGGCCGCGGCGGCCTGCTGCCCGCCGAGTACGAGATTTCCAAGAAACCAAACGCCAGCCCCGACGTGGTGATGCGGCATTACGTGGGCGCGGTGCGCGACCGCTTTTATGCGGAGGGAATGGGGCGGCTGAAGAAAACGCTGTTCCCATGAAGGTCTTCTTCGCTCCCGATTACCGCGAAGGCGTTGCGTACCAGGCGCTGCTCGCGGAGGCGCTTGCGGAGCGGGGAATCGAAGTGACGTTCCCCGTTGGGCATCGCCGCGTTCTGCCGCTCTCGCGCGGGATCGAGGGCTGGGAGGGCGACCTGCTGCACATCCATTGGCCGGAAAAATTTTTTGAGCGGCGCCATGACGGGCTGGATTTTCTGCGCAAGCTTCGCTTTCCGCTCGACCTGGCGTTGACGGCGCGCAAAGCGCCGCTCGTGGTTACCGCGCACGATCTGCGTCCGCACAATCGCGGCGGGGAAGCGCTGCTCCACTCAAATTTCCAGCGCATTTATCACGCGGCGCGCGCCATCATCGCGCATTCGGAAAAAGCGGCGGAAGAAGTGGCGCTGACCTATCGGGTAAAGCGCGCGAAGCTGCGGGTGATTCCGCACGGAGATTTATCCGCATCGCTGGGGTCATTGCCGCCGCGCGCTGGAAGCGGCGGGCCGGTATGCCTGATGTTTGGCACCGTGGAGCCCTACAAGGGAATCGAACCTGTCATCGATTGGTGGCGCGCGGCGAAACCGGACGCGACGCTCGCCATTGCGGGGAAACCGTTCTCCGCTCCATACGCGAAGGCGATCCGCGAGCGGGCCGGGGATGCGCGGAACATCCGGCTCGATCTGGCCTGGCAGACCGACGCGGCGCTCAGGCAATGGCTGGCCGATGCGGATTGCGTGATGTTCCATTACCGCGCCATCTTCACCTCCGGCGCGGCCTGCCTCGCGCGGTCGCTCGGCATTCCCGTGCTGATCCCGAATCGCCTGGACACCATCGATCTCGCGGAGCCGCATCCATCGGTTTTCCGGTTTGACGCGCTGGAAACGGATTTTCGCCCGGCGCTCGAAACCGCGCTGAACGCCGGGGCCGATTTCGCGGCCGCGGCCTCCTGGCGCGAGGCTACGGCGTGGCCGCGCATTGCCCAGGAAACCGCGCGGGTTTACGAGGAATGCGTTCTTTAGAGGCGCAGGCGGCGGGTGATCCTTAGCTTCACGCCCCGGACGCATTCAGCCGGGCCTGGAAATCCTCGAAGCTGGTTGCATCGCGGATGAAATTGTTCACCCGCTCGAGAACGCCGTCCTCGAAGACGCGGTTGAGGCTCACTGTGCGCTGGCCCGTGGGGGTGCGGAAGACGACTTCATCCCATTGGATGGAAGCGATCTGCTCATGAAAACGGGCCACGGCACGCCCGCGGAAAAAAGCGCGCGTGGTTTCCGGCGGCTGAAAGATGGCGGCCTTGATTTCCTTCTCCGAAATGAACCGCCGCATCTGGCCGCCGCGGACCAGCTCGTAGTAAATGCCGTGATCGAGTGAGATGTTGTGGTATTCCAGATCGATGGATTGCAGCCATGGGTCGGACCACTCGATGCCCTCGCTTTCCCGGAAAGTGGTGAGCAAAAATTTCTTTGCGACCCAATCCAGGCGGTCCACGCAAGACATTACGTCCCGCTGCAGATCGTTGAGGATATTGTTCCACGTTTCCAGCACCCAGCGCGTCTCCGGCTCGGCATCGCAATGCTTCTGCGCCGCATCCAGATAAAGCCGCTGGAGATCGATTGCGGAAATCTTGCGCCCGTCGCGAAGCTCGATGATCCAGTCATAGTTCTGATCGCGCGAGATCGATTTCGCAGCCTCGACCGGGTTCGCCAGTTCGATCTTGGGCATGGCGTCCTTCTCGATTAATTCCAGCACCATCGCGGTCGCGCCGACTTTCAGCGCGGTGGCGACCTCGCTCATGTTGGAATCGCCGATGATGACGTGAAACCGCCGGTACCGGCTGACATCGGCATGGGGCTCGTCGCGGGTATTGACGATGGGGCGGCGGTTCATCGTATCAATGGAAACCAGCACGCTGAAAAAATCGGACCGCTGGGAAATCTGGTAGAGGCCGGGCTGGCCCGCGGTCCCCTCCCCCTCGCCGCCCATCTTGCCCGCGCCGGCGTAAATCTGCCGTGTCACCAGGAACGGGACCACGCCCAGGACGATGCGATCCCAGGGAACATCGCGCCGCATGAGGTAATTATCGTGGCATCCATAGGAGTGGCCGATGAAGTCCGTGTTATTTTTGTACAGGCGGACCTCGCGCCCGCTTTCCGCCAATTGATTATTCCGCCGGCGCGCGCACTCCTCGAGGATGCGCTCGCCGGCCTTATCCTGAGCCACCAGCTCGCGCAGCGTGGAGCATTCCGGAGTCGAGTATTCCGGGTGGGCGTGGTCGTTGTAAAAACGGGCGCCGTTGGAGAGGACGAGATCGCTCTTGATCTCCTCGAATGAAAGCGGGCGATTTTTATCGATCTCGTAATAGGCGGACTCGTCGGTATCCTGCATCAGCTCCGCCGCGCGAAACCCGCGCGCATCGAGGTGCGGGTCCTCGAGGTTGTAATCCCACTTCATCAGCGCGCCATATTCCGTGTACCGCCGCACGATCTCGATGGACTCGTGGACGACGTCCACGCTCTCCTGCCCGTCCACGGTGATGCCATACTCCGTCTCGATCCCAAAGATGCGTTTCATCGCGTCACGGAGGAGTTTAAACAGAAGGAAACGAAGGAAGCAAAGAATGGCAGAGAATGGGAATTCTTCATCCCCTTCGTTTCCTTCTGTTTAAATCCCCCTCCCATCTTGGCGTTAAATAATCGAGCGAGGTTGACCCTTTGCGGCGGAGCCGGCGCGGATGGGGGCGACCTTTACGACGTTCTCCGAATCGTAGTCGATCAGCTTGAGCCAATCTTCCGTGATGTCGGTAGGCGGGAAAATGTCATTTTCAGAATACTCGGCCTCGAGGGAGAGGCGCAGATCGCTCTCGGAGATGCCCTCCTCCTGCTGGCTGGCGATGGCCCGTTTGATCGCGATCCCTTTTGCCCGCTCGACCACGGAGGCGATGAGCGCGCCGCTGATGAGATCGCCCCGGAAGAGGATATCCCGCTTGCCGCTGCGCAAGGTCACCTCGAGGAACTTGTTCTCGTCCCGGTGGGAGAATTGAAGATCGACGACGGATCGCACCAGGGCCTCGATGGCGCCGGGCACGCCGCCGGAGGCTTGGACGAGCGCCGGATCGTAGGGAAGATTGGGGGTGAGATAGATTTTGTAAATATCCGCCGAGCCCTCCCTGGTGGGCCGGTTGACCTTGATCTTGCGGTCGATGCGGCCCGGGCGGAGGATGGCGGGGTCGATGAGATCGGCGCGATTCGACGCGAGGATGATGACCACCTCGCTGAGTGAATCGATGCCATCCATCTCCGTGCAGAACATCGGCACCAGCGTGGAAAGAATATTCGAGTAGCGCGAGGCGCGCCGGGTGCCGAGGATGCTCTCCGCCTCATCGATAAAGAGGAAAGGCAGGAAGCCCTCGCGGCGTTTTTCGCGGGCGGTCTGGAAAATCTCGCGCACCATGCGCTCGCTCTCGCCCACCCACATATTGAGGATTTCCGGCCCCTTGATGTGCATGAAGTACTCGCTCATCTCCTCGCCCGTCTGCTCCTTGAGCTTTTGAGTGAGGTTGAAGGCCGTGGCCTTGCCGATGAGCGTCTTGCCGCACCCGGGCGGGCCGTAAAGCAGGAACCCCTTGGGCGTGGAATGCTGGAAGCGCTCGAACAGCCCCGCGTGGAGCAGCGGCAGCTCGATGGCATCCTGGATGGCGCGGATCGCCTCCTCCTGGCCGCCCACTTTCTCCCACGGCAGCTCCGGGACCGTATCCAGGTAATAATCCTGCGAATGGGGCCGGGCGAGCAGCTCCACCGCGATGCGGTAGTTTGGGTCCACGCGCACCTCATCCCCGGCCTTGAGCTGCTGGCGCAGCAGATCGCCGCCGCGCTGGAGCACGATGGACTGCATCCCATGCTCGGTGCCGACGCGCAAGCGGTCATCGCCAATGACTTCGGTGACTTTTGTCACCGGACCGGAGCTATCGAAACCGAGATCGCCCACGATGACGAACGCCTCATTCACCAGCACGCGGGTCCCCTTGCGCAGTTTGTTCATGGGGATGCGCGGGTCGATGTTGCAATAGTAATCGGCGCCGCCCACGACGATCTGCGCCGTCTCTTTATTGGCGGCGTGCAGGAATGTGCCGATCCGATTGGCCGGAGAGGTCACTTTTTTGACAATCTGCTCCAGTTTCTCGATCGCCTCCCGGGCCTCGCCCATGGTCTCCTCCTGCGCGGAGAAGTGCGTCCGCAGGTCGAGCAGTTCTTTTCTTAACGGGTCGCCCGGGACAAGCGAAGAGAGCACCCGATCCAGCGACTCGAGGGCCGAGAGGCTCTCATCGCCCGCGTCGCCCGGCAAAAAGTCGTCGCGAATCATTCGACGCAACTATAGCGCGTGCAATCGCCGCCGCAAATAAGACCCGCGAAAAAAGTGCGGGCCAAATTTTTTTTACCCCCGGGTGCGAACGGCGCGCGACAAAGCGCGACAGGGGCGGCGTCCCGTGATGGAATGCCGCCTGGATGAAACGTTCCGCGGAGGCTTTTCACCATCACGTTTACGTGATCCTGCTGGACCCCGCCGTCACGCGGCATCCTTCCGTCCTCCGGCAGAACCGGCGGCGCGACCCGGCAAAACCGTGCGTTTATGTCGGGATGACGGGACTGCCGGTGGAAGAGCGATTCGAGAACCACCGCAACGGCTACAAGGCGGCATGGACGGTTGAAAAATACGGGGTGCGCCTCATGCCGGAGCTATTCGCCCACCTGAACCCGATGCCGTATGAAGCCGCGGCGCAAATGGAGGTGGAACTGGCGGAAGACCTGCGCGCGGAAGGCTACACCGTGACCGGCGGGCATTAGAAAATCCTGCCCTGCGCATCGAGCTTCGCGCCACAGCGGCTTTTCGTCAGAATCCTCCCCGGATAAAATGAGGTCTCCTTGGGGCTTGATTGATGCGGGGGGGTGCTGATGAAATCGCGGTTTTCATGGACGTCCCAGTTTCCGAGCTTTCCGTCAGCATTCTCATCCCTGCATTCAACGAGGAGGGGGCGATTGCCGAGACCGTCGAGATTATCCGCAAGCAGGCGGTTTATTTCAAGGAGCTGGAGATTGTGGTCATCAACGACGGCTCCATGGACCGGACCGGGGAGATCGCCCGCGGGCTGCCCGTGACGCTGATCGAGCACCCGGTAAACCGCGGCTACGGGGCGGCGCTGAAGACCGGGCTGCAACAGGCGCGGTTCGAGTACATCCTGATTGCGGATGCGGACGGGACTTACCCGCTGGAGGATATCCCGAAGCTGATGGCGGATGCGCCGAACTACGACATGGTGGTGGGGGCGCGCACGGGCGATATCGTGGAGGTGCCGCTGATCCGCCGGCCGGCCAAGTGGATCATTACCCGCCTGGCGGAATACCTGAGCCAGCGGGAAATCCCGGACCTGAACTCCGGGCTGCGGGTCTTCCGGAAAGAAGTGGCGCTGCGCTTCCTGACGCTCTACCCGGACGGCTTTTCCTTCACCACCACCATCACGCTGGCGATGCTGACCAACCATTACCGCGTGAAGTTTATCCCGATCAATTACCACAAGCGGGTCGGAAAATCGTCGATCCACCCGATCCGGGACTTCACCAACTTCACCATCCTGATCATCCGCATTTGCGCGTACTTCAAGCCATTGAACGTCTTCGTGCCGCCGGCGCTGGTGCTGATCCTCCTGGGGCTGCTGAAGGGGATCAAGGATTATTCGTTTGAGCATCACATCGGCCTGCTGGCTGCCGCGCTGGCGCTGACGGGCATCCAGATGCTCTTCATCGGGCTGCTGGCGGATTTGATCGACCAGCGCATGAAGCTTTGAGCCCGGCGGCCCCAACCCCCGCGACCCCTTCCCGCGCGCTGCCGCTCCTGGCGCTGGCTGCGCTGGCGCTCTTCGCGGCCACGCTGTGGCTGGATACGCGGCAGAACGGCTTCCCCTATTTCTATCACCCGGACGAACCGGACAAGGTGGACCAGCTCATCACGCACAAATGGAATTTCCATCACCCGCTGCTGATGCTGGGCACGGCGGAGACCGTGAAGCGGCTGATCCACGCTCCTGACAAGGAGCAGACGCTGGTGGTGCTGGGGCGGTGGTGCTCCGCGGCCTTTGCGGCCGGCGGGGTGCTCTGGCTGGCGCTGCTGGCGTGGCGGGTGCGGGGCTGGGGGGCATTCTGGATGGCGGGGCTGCTGCTGCTGACGAGTCACCAGGTTTATGAGCTGGCGCATTACTTCAAGGAGGACACGTCGCTGCTCTTTGCGATGGCGCTGGCCTTCCTCGCGCTGCATGTGCATCACCGCAGCCCGGGGTGGAGATCGGCGCTGTTTGCCGGCGCGGCCTGCGGGCTCTCGTTTGCGGCCAAGTACCTCGGTGTGGTCATTCTTATCCCGGCGGCGGTCATCCTGGTGGCGGCGCAAAGGGGCAAACGCACCGGCGGGGGCCAATGGGCGTGGTTCGCGCTCGGTTTCCTGGCCATTGCCGCCGCGGTTAATTTTCCGGTGTTCACGCATCTGGAGGTCTTTACGCATTCCTTTGGGCGGGAAACCGTTCTCGTGGAGCACGGGGAGAAAGGATACACGGGCGGCCAGGTGCCGATTTTCGAGTACCTGCACATTTTTGTGGCGGATACCACGCCGGCGATGTGGGCGCTCATGGTCGTGGAGGTCATTGCCGCGTGGCGCAGGGGGGACGTGTTTGACCGGATGATGGTGGTGTTTCCCTTTGCCTTCATGCTGCTGCTCTCCTGCTCCACCAAGACCAATGACCGTTACTTCCTGCCGGCAACGGCGCTTTTCTGTTACCTGGCCGGCCTGGGTACGGTGGACCTTGCGCGCCTGGTTTCCGCACGCTGGCTTCCCCCCGTGGCCGGAGCCGTGGCGCTGGCCGTGAACGGCCTTTACCTGGCCCCGTATATGACCTCCTTCGCGCACGATGACCGGAGCGAAATGCTTGCGTGGATCCGAGCCAATATCCCCGCGGATGCCACCATCGCCGGGGAGGATCGGGCCGACCTGCCGAACCCGGACCGGGAGGAGCGCCTGGCGGTTCAGCCGTTGCTGCCGCAAAAGGTGATCGAGGTGAAGTACGCCGCCGATCTCGGATCGACGCCGGATGCCGTTGCGGCAAAGGGGATCAGTTACATTGTGATATCAGAGAGCGACTTCGGAATTTTTTTCCGCAAAGCCGCGAAAAACCATCTTACCCCGGCTTTCCAGGAAAAGCGCGATTTTTACCAGGCGCTTTTCGATCACTACAGGCCGGTGTGGGAACGTCCCCGGGGCCAGTCCGGCATTTACCTTCACCCGGGGCTCTATATCTATCGCCTGACGCCGCGCCAGGACAAAATCTGACCCGGCGCAATCAGCGCGCGGTCCATCCCACTACTTCGAATGGGCGGCGGCGTAGTCGGGATCGATCTTCAACAGGTCGCCGACGGGATGCTCCTCGCAGCCGGTGGCGAAAAGGAGGATGGGAATCAAAACAAGTGCCGCCCAGATTTTCATGAGGAAAGGGCCGAGGCTAACGGGGAGCGCCGGGAATGCAATCGGGAATTACGCCAAAAGATGGGGCGGGAAGAGCATCGCGCGTTCGATTCCCGGAGCCCGGAAACGAGATCACTCTCCGCGATAAATGCAGCGGGCGGTGGGAGTCTCGTGGATGACGATCTCGCAGAGGCCGGGGCATTGGGGAGTGAGGCGCTGCCAGAGCCACGCGGCCATGTTCTCGATGGTGGGGTTGGCGAGGCCCTCGATCTCGTTGAGGTAGCCGTGATCGAGTTTCTCGAGCAGCGGCTTGATGGCGTCGCTGATGCGGGCATGGTCGTAAACCCAGCCGAGATGAGGGTCCACCTCGCCCTCGACCGATACCTCCACCTTGAAGCTGTGGCCGTGCATGAGCCGGCATTTGTGACCCTCCGGGGCATTCGGGAGGGTCTGGGCGGCTTCGAACGTGAAATCCTTGGTCAGGCGGGCGCGCATCCGGTAATTTTGCGCGGAGGGAGCGGGCTGCCGCGAGCGAAAAAACTACACACTTTTTGCCTTGGGATCCCAGATGAATTTGTGCATCTGCAATTGGAACCGCGCCTCGAGTTTATCCGCGAGCATCCATTCCACGATATGCACGGGCTGGACCCGGCCAAATACCGCGGAGAGCAGGACCGCTCCGCAGCGGCGCGGGAGATCGTACTCCGCGATCTTTTCCCGGCTCCACTCGTAATCCTCGCGGGAGCCGATGACGAACTTGAGCTCGTCGCGCTGCGTGAGATGCGGGATGTTCGAGTAAAGATTGCGCCCGCACTCGCCCGAGGATGGGGTCTTGATATCCATGATGCGATGAACCCGGGGATCGATTGGGGAAATATCGTGCGCCCCGCTCGTCTCGATGAGCACCGTGTGCCCTGCATCGCACAACAGGCGCATGAGCGGCAGCACGTTCTTCTGGAGCAGCGGCTCGCCGCCGGTGATCTCCACCAGCGGACTTTCCAGCGCGGCCACCTCGTTGAAGACATCGCCCACCGTGCGCTTGATGCCCTCGTAGAAGGCGTATTCCGTATCGCAATAGGTGCAGCGCAGATCGCAGGCCGTGAGCCGCACGAATGCACAGCGCTGCCCGGCCCAGGTGCTCTCGCCTTGGATGGAAAGATAGACCTCGTTGACCTTGAGGGTCAGGAGGCGCGGATCGGTTGCCGGTGTTGCGGGTGCGGTTTCCACCATGGCCCTCTGTATATCGAGATTCCCAAAGCGCGCAACTGCCGGCGGCTGCGAGCCTTCCTTCCGGCTTGCGGAAAAAAATCAAATTCGATTGAGTAAGCGCCTCACCCTTGCCGTCTTAGAAACTTGTAACCATGAAAACCAAATTCCTCATTCCCACCCTCCTTGCCGCCTGCACGTTTGCAATCCCGGCTCTCGCCGCGCCTTTCGAAGGCGATCTCACCGTCGTCGCCCCGGGCAATTACACAATCACCATTCAAAACGAGCACTACGGCCCCCGGGTCTTCCTGGTCACTGAACAGACCAGGGTCAACGGCCACAAAGGCGGTTTCAACCACATGAAGGATTTGAAACCCGGCCATCACGTCACGGGCGATTTCGACATCCGCCCGGACGGCGAGCGAATCATCAAGAGCATCGAGGTGAAGGGCAAAGCCCGCAAGTTCTGGCGCCAGTAGCGCAGAAATTATGAATGATGAAACGTGCGGGGCGCACGCCCCAGCGCGTAACCAGAGCGCGTGAGCCGCTCTTCTGAGGTTTCATCATTCATAAATCCCCTCCCCCATCCGCGCGAGCGCGGCACAGAGCGCGCCCACATGCTCCTGCGTGTGGGCTGCGCTGATGGTCACCCGCAGGCGCGCCGTGCCGCGCGCGACCGTGGGGTAGCGGATGGCCGGCGCCAGGAAACCCTTTTCGCGCAGCCATTGGGAAGCGGCCACCGCCCGCTCCTCATCGCCCAGGATGAGGGGGATTATCGCGCTTTGCACCGGCCCGGCCGGCAGCAGGCTCTCCGGCGCATCGCGCATGAAATCGCCGATCCGCTGCCAGAGCCTCTCCTGGCGCTCCCGGCCCGCGGGCGTTTGGAGAAAAGCAATCGCCGCGCTGGCGGCGGCAGCGGCGGCGGGCAGCGGAGCCGTGGAGTAAATGAAGGATCGGGCGCGATTGATCAGCAGATCGATGATGGGCCGCCGGGCGCAAATGTATCCACCGGCGGAGCCGAGCGCCTTCCCCAGCGTGCCCATTTGGATATCCACGAGGTGTGCGACGCCCCGCTTGTCAGCGAGGCCCCGGCCGGCATCGCCAATGACGCCGACGCCATGCGCCTCGTCCAGCAACAGCAGGGCGCCGTACCGGTTCTTGATTGCCACAATCTCCTCGATGGGCGCGCGGTCGCCATCCATGGAGAAAACCGATTCCGTGACGATGATGACGCGCGCCTGCGGCAGATTCTCGCGGGCCCAGCGGAGATGGCTCTCGAGCTTGCCGAGATGGTTGTGCGGGAAAACCCGCAGCGTCGCCCGGCTGAGCCGCGCGCCATCAATGAGCGACGCATGGGCCAGCTTATCGAGGACGATGACATCCTCCGGGCCGGCCAGGGCTCCCAACGCGCCCAGCGCCGTCGCGTATCCGCTGGAAAAGACGAGCGCCGCGTCGCAGCGCTTGAATGCCGCGAGGTCCCGCTCCAACTGCGCGTGCGGCCCCATGCCGCCGCACACAAGGCGCGAGGCGCCGGCTCCCACGCCCCATTGGTCGATGCAACGCTTTGCCGCCTCGCGCAAAATGGGATCGGCGGCGAGCCCGAGGTAATCGTTGGAGGAGAAATTGATGAGCGGGCGCCCGTCGCAAACGGTCTCCGGCTGCTGGGCGGTATCGATATGCCGCAGGGTGCGGAGCAGCGCCCGCGAGCGGATATCCGCCAACTGGCTTTCGACGGTTTTCATATCGGGCCGCGGCCGCGCCGCACGAATGGGGGATTAGTTTGCGGAGCCGATGCGCCCGGTGGCGCTGCCGCCGGAGAGGGCCCACTCGAGGAGCGCCGTGGAGTCCCGCCAGACGTAGCCATTATCCCCCAGCACCACGGAGATGATCTCCCGGTTGCTATTGGTGGCGCTGGAGATGAGGCAATGGCCGGCGGCGTCGGTATAGCCGGTCTTCATGCCGTTGCAATTGGCGTAGGAGAGCAGCACGTGATTCGTGTTGTCAAAGTGCCGGATGCGTCCGTCCGAATATTGAAAATAGACATCCTTCTGGCAGACGATCGAGCGGATGAGCGGGTTGTGATAAGCGGCAAAGGCCAGTTTCGACATATCCCGGGCGGTGGAATACTGATCGGGAATCGGGAGGCCGTTGGGATTGACGAAGTGTGAATCCGTCATGCCCAGCTCGGCGGCCTTGTGATTCATTTTTTCGGCAAAGGCCTCGATGCTGCCGGCGTTATCGCGCGCCAGGCAGCGCGCCACATCGTTCACGCTGTGGATCAGCATGACCTGGAGGAGATCGGCCCGGCGATAGGTTTCGCCCGGCTGGATGTTCAGCTTCACCGGCTCGGCCCAGGTATCGCTGATATCCACGGTGACGATCTGGTTGAGATCGCCGGTTTCGGCGACGATGAGGGCGGTCAACAGCTTTTGGGTGCTGGCGGGAGCGCGGCGTTCGTCGGGGTTCTTCTCGTACAAGACCTGGCCGGTGCGCGCATCCAGAACCACCACCGAGGCGGCATGGGTCACCGGGACGCCATCCGCGCCCACCTGGGGTTCATCGGGAGTTGGAGAGGCCAGCGAGTGGTGGTGATGGTGCGTAGTGGCCGAAGCGCTAAGGGCGCCCGTAACGAGCGCAACAAGGATGAACAGGATCCGTTTGAGCATGTCGGCCTTAGTAAACCGGCAATCCGCGCCTCGCGCAAGGCGGAGAAGCAGAATAAACTTTCCCCTTCCTCAGTGGTTCTGCTTAGATATGAAACGATCAAGTGCCCAGGATCTGTTGCATCTCCACCGATGCGTTCAGCATGGAATTGCGCAATGAAGTCCGCATCCCTATCGCGAATAGCTCCCGGCCCGGGAGCGACTTCCGGCCGCGGCTCGGTCTTTTACGAAGCCGCGCCGCTGGCCTACCTGAACCTGGATGCCCAAGGCCGGCTTGCGGATCTGAACCCCGCGGCGGCGCGGCTGCTGGGAGGCTGCCGGGAGCGGGATCTGCACCGGCCGCTGGCTGATTTCATTCATTCCCGGCATTGGCGCCGGCTCGAGAAGCATCTCCAGCGCATCCGGGAATCGCACGACCCGGTGACCACGCGCCTGAAGCTGCGCGGGGACGGCGAGGCGGACCTTACCACGCGGCCCGAGACGGAAGCCCTCTATTTCCGCAGCCTGATGATCCCGGTGGTGCGCGAGAAAACCGCGGCCACGCCCGCCGGGGACGCAAAATTCCGCGCCCTGGTCGAGAACAGCACCGAGGTTATTTGCATCGGCGCGCCCGATGGAACCATTTTTTACACCACGCCCGCGGTCCACCGGGTGCTCGGTTATTCGCCGGAGTCGTGGTTTGGCCGCAACGCCTTCGAGATCATGCGTCCGGACCAGGCGGCGCTGGCGCGGGTGGCGGTGCGGCAACTCTCCGCGACGCCCATGGGCACCGTGTTGCGGCTGGTCGCGCAGGTGCGGCATGTGGATGGGTCCTGGCGATGGGTGGAGGGGGTGCTGACCAATCTGATCGGCCAGCCGGACGTTGGCGGAATCGTCTGCAACTACCGGGACATCACCGACGCGCGCGACTCCGAGCAAGCGCTGCGGGCCAGCGAGCAGCGCTACCGGCTGCTGGCGGAATCGCTGCCGCAGATGATCTCGATCCGCGATTCCCAGGGGCACATCGAGTACTGCAACAGCCATTGGCGGGAGTATCGCGGCATCGGGGGCGACGGGATCATTCACGACTGGCGCGCCGGCATCCCGGAGGAGGATCTCTCCGCGCTCCGGCCACCGCCGTGGGAGAACAATATGCCCCGGCAATGGGAGGCGGAGGTGCGCATCCGGCGGGCTTCGGACGGAGCGCTGCGGTGGCACTCGGTAAGAGTCGTGCCGCTGCCCCGGCACGGAGGCGCCGGCGCGCGGTGGCTGGCAATCGCCAACGACATTCATGAACGGAAGCAGGCGGACCAGGACCGGGACCGGCTGCTGGAGCAACTGAAGCGGGAACGCGCCGATCTGGCCGCGCAATACGCCGTGGTCCGCGTGCTGGCGGAAACCTCCTCGCTGGAGGATGCCGCTCCGCCTCTGCTTGGGGCTTTTTGCGAACAGCTTGGCTGGGAGGCGGGCGCCCTGTGGACCGTGTCCATCCCGGAAGACGGGCGGCGCGGCCCTATGACCCTGAATCCGCTGAGCCTGCGCCACCTGGCCGGGGCGACCGCGGAAACCCTGTTCGCCAAAAGCAATCCGGGGCCATTGCGAAAGGGGGAAAGCCTCGCGGGCCGCGTGTGGGAGCAGAAGAAGCCGCTCTACACCAATCACCTCCCCTTGCGCCGCGGCGCCGTTCACTGCCGGGCGGCTGCGGCGCTGGGCCTGCGGTGCACCTTTGCCTTCCCCATCCTGCTGGATGGCAATGTGCAGGGCGTGGTCGAGCTTTTCCGGCGCGATCCTGTTGCGCCCGGGCTGCGGCTATTGGATATCGTGGCCGCCATCGGCATCCAGATTGGCCACTTCATCCAGCGCACCGGGGCCCTGGAGATGCTGCGGCAGAGCGAGGAAGCGCTCATCCAGATGAACAACGCGCT
>DATAXI010000185.1:0-7411 GCA_036266845.1 Chthoniobacteraceae bacterium
CGTGACATTCGGGATGTTCTCGTCCACGAAAATCTTCACTTGCCGAGCACAACGCTTTCGAGCGGCGTTACCTGCTCCTCGGCCAAGGAAGCCGCATAGTCGAGACAGGACAAAATGTCGTCGCGTGTAAGGGAAGAATACGCCCGGAGGAGATCATCAATGCTGTCACCGTGCGCGAACATGCGAACAATCTGATGCACCGGGATGCGAGTGCCGGTAACGCAGGCTTGTCCGTGGCAGATTTTCGGATGGATCGAGATACGTCCCGTCATGGCCGTAGTCTGTCATGGATTCCGAAGCGGCTCAAGCGCGTTAACGGAGAACCAGATCAGCTACCGGCGGGGCGGGGTGCGGTCGCTGATTCCGAATCAACCCGACAAATCGCATTAACTTCGCCCGTAAGTCCCTCATTCAAAGCCATAGCCCATACCACGTCTATTTTCGAACGTGGTAACTCACAACTTTCCGCCGGTCAGGATGCCGTAGCGCATGGCGCCGGTTTCGAAGGCGATCCAGAGGCGGAAAATGGTGAGCGCGAAGACGCGGTTGCGGCGGTGGCCATTGAGGAGAAAGCGGGCGTAGCGGGGCTCTCGCAAGAGGTGGCGCAGGAAACCGGCGGCGCAGACGGGCCAGGTCCGTTTGACCCGGAGGCTGACGTCCTCCTCCTTCTCCACCACGAAGCCGGAATCCTGAAAAAGGCGGCGGTAATCCGCAAAAGTGCCGAACTGGGACATGCGGCCCTCGCGGCAAATCGGCTCCAGCAGGAGCTTGCGCTGCGTGCCGGAGGCGCGGGGATGGGCGAGCCACGAGCAGACCACCAGGCGCCCGCCGGGGCGCAAGACGCGGGCGGCCTCGCGGAAAAAGGCGGCGATATCCGGCATGTGCTCGCTGCTCTCGATGGCGATGGCGACATCGAAGGCGGCATCCGGGAGCGGATTGCGCAGCCAATCGCCAAGGACCATGGTCACGCGCGGGGCATCCTGGGCGGCTCCGTAATGATATTGCGCGGGCGAGACCGTGACCCCCGTCACCTCCGCGCCGAAATCCGCAGCCAGCATCCGCGCGGTGGCGCCATAGCCGCAGCCGATATCGCACACGCGGGCTCCGGGGCCGATGCGGCCGAGCGCGGCGACGTGACGCACCATTTGCAGCGTGGCTTCGCGATGGCTCTCCCCTCCCCTTACCCAGAGGCCGTGGTGGACGTGGTCTCCCCAAACGTCCCTATAGAATTGGTCCAGATCATCGTAATGCCCGGCGACGTCGGCCGGATTCAGCTCGCGGCCCGCGGTAATCACTGGGCCTGGGGAAACTTGAACTGGATTTCCACGCGGCGATTGGCCTGCTCCAGCAGTTTTTCCTTATCGATGGAATCCTGCGAGTGCATATCCACCGGCTTGGGCGTGATGAGGAAACGGGTGGCGCCATAACCGACCGCCTTGATGTGCGAGGGATCGACATCCATGTTCTGGACAAGCCAGGTGCGCACGGCCTCGGCGCGGGTCTGGCTGAGCTGGATGTTGTAATCCATATCGCCGAAAGAATCGGTGTACCCCTCGATGGTGAAGGTGACGTTCGGGCTCTTTTTGATGAGCATGCCGAGCTTCCGCAATTGATCGATCGCCGCCGGCAGCAGATTCGAGCTATCGAACGCGAAGAGTGCGCCGCCCGGGAGCGTGACGGGAGCATCGCCGGGGCGAATGCCGCGCCCGAGCAAGCGGTCCAGCCTGCCGGAGGCGGCAGCCATGCCCTGGGCGTCGCTCTGCGTCGCGGAAAGGTTGTCCGGCAGCTTCATGACGCCGGCGGGAATATCCGCGGGCTGATCCTTGAGGAGCGTATCCTTGATCGAGGCGAGGTTCTGGTCCATGGCCTTGGTGGCATTATCCTGCGCGCGCTGGATGGCAGCCACGGATTGGGAATCGAGCACCGGCTTTTCGCTGGCGAGCGGTTTGACAATATCGGGCGTCTTGGGCGCATCGGGGGTCATCTTGCCTTCCGTCACGCCGGCCATTGGCTTGTCTTCCGGGATATCGAGGGGTTGCGGCTTGGCGGAAGGCGCCGGGGTGGCGGTGGGGGCTGCCTGTGAGCCATTGATGACGCTGTCCGGGAGCGTAATGGTCCTGACATTGAAGACGCGCGGCACGAGGCGGGGAAGCTGCGCGTTGAAGTTGGGAAGCCGGGTCTGATAGAACCAGTAAACCACGCAGGCGTGGATGATGACCGAGAAAATAAGCGCCCAAAACAGGCGGCGCCGGATCAGCGGGCGCTCGACGGCATCGGATTGATACGTCTCCAGCGGGTTCATGGGATGGTGGGGCAGCATACATCAGGAGACGGCGGCCTCAACTCTCCAATTCAATCGCCGTTTTTGAAAATCAACTTGAACCCCGGGCGAGCCGCCCCACCTTTACCGGCAACCAATGAGCCGCATGAGCGAATTTTTCCGCGAACACCTCCATTCATGGAAGGGGCGGCTGACCCAAATCCGCGATACTCCACATGCCATTGCCGGCGGAGTGGCGATTGGGTTCATTTTCGGGTTCACGCCCCTGTTCGGGTTCAAGACGCTGATCGCGGTGCTGCTGGCGTGGCTGTTCCGGTGCAGCAAGTTATCGGCGGCGCTGGCGGTGACGTTTCACGACATCCTGCTTCCAATCTGGCCGGTGATCCTGCGGTGGCAATTCCAGATCGGGTTTTACATCATCAGCCATCCGCACCGTCTGCCGCCCAGGTTCAACCCGAAGCATTTTCATTACGAGAATTTCCTAAGCTTCAAGACGCTGCATGTGCTGTGGCCGACCTTTGTGGGGTCGATGGTGCTGGCGCTGCCGGGGTCTTTCATCGTCTATTTCCTGGTGCTGGAGATTGTGACCCACGGCCAGGCGGCGATTGCGGGGAAACACCCGCCGCGGCTGGAAGGGCCGCCGGCCCAGGGACCGGGCGCCGGCAGCGGCTAGAGAATCTTCTATTTGATCTGTCGCACGATACTCCCGCGCCGTTGGCGCTTGGCGCATTTTTGCGTAAGTACCTGGGGCTCGCGCTCGTTCCTCGCTTCGCCCCAGGCTGGCTTGAAACGGGCCGTTGGCCCTTAACGGTGCAAATCGAAGGTGAATGCGCTTTAGCGCTCGAAGTAGGCCACCAGCTCGTCGTAGAGGCCGGCGCGATTGGCGTAGGTGGCGTAATTGCGGGCGGTTTCCAGCCACTCGACCGTGGAAGGTTTTGTCTCCTTCACGGCTTCTTGCAGCGAGGCCTGGTTGAGCTCTGTCTGGCGCCCGGTGCGCATCTCCTCGGCAATCGCTTTCTCCGAAGCCCGCTCGACGACGGCGCGAAGGTCCGCGCCGGAGAACCGTTCGCATTGCCTGGCGAGTTTTGCGGCATCGATCTTTCCCACCGGCAGCCCGCGCAGGTGAATCTTCAGGATCGCCTCGCGCGCTTCCGCATCCGGCGGCGGGACGAAGAGGACGCGGTCAAAGCGGCCCGGCCGGCGCAGGGCCGAGTCCACGCGCCATGGCACATTGGTTGCGGCCAGCACCATCAACTGGTCGTTCTTTGCCTGGATGCCATCCAATTCCGTGAGCAGGACATTGACCAGCGGCGCCTGATAGGAGCCGGCGTCCGAGCGATTCATGCCGATGGCGTCCACCTCATCGATAAAGATGACGGAGGGCGAGTGCGCGCGGGCGCTCTGGAAGATATCGTGCAAATGCCGTTCGCTCTCGCCGAGCCACTTGGAGAGAATATCGGTGATGGCGATGGATATGAAACGGGCTCCGCACTCCCCGGCGGTGGCGCGGGCCAGGTGGGTCTTGCCACAGCCAGGCGGGCCGTAAAGGAGGATGCCGCCGCCCGGGCGCTTGTTGAAACGGCGAAAGACGTCCGGGTTCCTGAACGGGTAGATGATGTTCATCCGGACCCGCTCGATGACGTCCTTCATTCCGCCGATATCATCGAACGTGATCGCCGGGAGCGCATCCCGGGGAGAGTCAACAAGGGCTTCCGCCTCTTCGCCGGCGGCGCTGAGCAGGCTGGCGATGGCCGCGGCCTCCTCATCCTCGAGGGGCGCGGCGTGCTCGCTTTCGGGTACTCCGAGCCAATCCGCGAGTTCGCCATCATGAAGCGTGGGATCGATGATCGTCGCCGCGCCATACTTGCGGCGCGCATCGTCCTTGAGGCCGCGCTTCATATAAATCCTGGCCAGGAGATGAAATGCGGCGGCGCTGGCCTTGTTCACCTTGAGGATATCCTCCAGTGTGACGATTGCCCTGGAGGGGTCCGTCTCGGATTCCACGCGGGCCTTGAGCAATTGCGCCGCCTCGCCGGGAGGCAACTCCGGGGCGGCCCGCAGCACCTCGCCCGCGCGAGCCGGCTGGCCGTTCTCCAGCAGGGCATCCAGCAGGTGGGCGCGCAGTTCCCAATCGTCCGGCGATACCTGGAGCGCCTTTTCGAGGAGCTTGAGTGTCTGGTCGTTCATTTCTGCCATGGATTAATAGGGGTCTTGCACCTTTGATTGCGATTGAAACTTCCGCTCTGCCTTCCGGGCCGCCGCCCGCCGGCGAGCCCGCTTGAACAAGCGGGAGTATGTGGCGGCATACCATAGCACAAGCACCAGGACGGCGACTCCGATGAGCCACTCCTCCGGCACAATGTGGTAAGCGTACAACGCAAAAAGCCCTCCCCAGAAGCAGAGGATCAGCAGCCCGAAAGTTGCCAGCCGGACGGGTAACGGCCAGCGATGCAGATTCTTCCAACCGCCGCGCCGTGCGCCGACGATGCCGGCGCGCGCCCGGATATCGCTAAGGGTGAGGTACTCGTAAGCTTTCACCAGCGGCCACATGAGAAGCAGCCAGGCGGCAAACAAGAGGAGGATAAACCGGCCCAGAGCAAGCCAAACGACCACCAGGGCAATGCGCAGCACGACAGTGAGGCCGCCGCGGGACCACGAGGATTTGTAGATGATGATGCGGGGCAGCGTCAGCGCGCGGTAAACGGGATCGCGCTGGCGCAGCGTCAAGAAGAGGCCCCGCTGGGCAAAGTCATTGGCCGGATCGATCTGGAGGGCGCGGCGGAATGACTCCTCCGCGGCGGCGTAATTCTTGTCCGAGCTGAGGTAAAGATAGCCGAGATTCGAGTGGACCGTGGCGTTCTCGGGATCGTACTCCAGCGCGCGGTGGTACTGGACGCGCTGGGCGACGGGATTGCCCTTCTGGCAAATGGCAATGAGGTTAATGATGTCCGCATTATCCGGGGCAAACTCCAGGGCGTGCCGGGCGTGCCTTTCCGCCGCATCGAGCGCGCCGTGATGGTAACGCATGAGCCCGAGCTGGTACCAATTCATCGCGCTATCCGGGGCAAGCTGGATGGCGCGCTGGATTTTTTCCTCCGCCTCCGCGACTTTCCCCTGCCGGAAATAGATGATCGCCGCGAGGCGGTGGGCGAAGCTGTGATTTGGCAGCACGGCGAGGACTTTATCGATGTGCACCCGGGCATCGGCGGGCCGGTTCAGATTCGTGAGCGCCTGTGCGGCGGCAAAGTGAGCCTCCGCGTTCCCGGGGTCCTGGGCCAGCCACTGGCGCGCCACCTCCAAGGCGCGCTCCCACTGCTGGCCGCCCAGAAGGCGCCGGAGCATGATCGCCAGATTTTCGGCGGGATCGCCGCCAGGGACTGGAATCTGCCCACTCATCAATCAACTCCCCATTGCAAGAACATAAAAATAAGCGCCGTAGCCAAGGACGCAACCGAAGATGATGGGGAGCCACCAGCGGGAGGAAGCCGCTCCGGCGGAACGCTGCATCTCCGCGGCGATGAAGGGCAGAAGCGGAAGCCAGAGCGCGGCACTGACCGCGAGGCTCCAAAGGCCCGCCGCATAGCCGACGGACGAGGCGATGGCGGCGACGAGCATGGTGATCGCGGATGCGCCGGCCACCATGCGGCGCGGATCGGTTTCCAGGCGTGAGAGCAATCGAACCAGACCGACAATTGCGACGGGCGTGACCAATACAATCTGCGCCGCCAAAAAGAAAAGCGCGCCCCCCGCGTGAAAGCCTCCGGAAGGCAGGCCGGGAAGAAAGCCGACCTGCGCGGACCGCCAGAATAAAACAGAAATAATCCCGGTCAGGATGAGGCCGAACTTGCCCGGCCACAGAATCGGAAAGCTGATGATCCAGACCGCGAGCGCCCATTCCGTGGTGAGAACCGTCTCGAGCGAGAAAACCGAGGCGGCCCAGAAAAAAGCGGGCAACACCGAGAAGAGCAGCAGAGCGCGGAACGCGGTGGTTTTATCGAAGAGGCGCCGCGAGGTCTGAAAAACGGCCCAGGCGGCGATGAGCCAGCATGGGATGGCGGGGAGATTGATGCCGGCGCCGGTGGAACCCAGGAGGCCGGCGCCGATACCGCGCAGCCAGAGCGGCAGCCAGTTGCCGGCCGAGGGCCTGGCTGCGGCCAGCCGCGCGGATAGCGGCAGCGTGTAAAGGTAAACCACCCGCAGGGCCAGCAGATATGCCGTCGCGCCCATGGCCGCGACCCGCCAGCGGACGCCGCTCCCGTATTGCTCGCGCACCGGCCAAATGAAGAGAGCATAGCCGAGGAAGAAAACCACCCAGCAGGTGACGATGGCCGGCAGGACGGCGATGAACCACGGCCAGCCGAAGGCGTGGACGCAAGTCGCCAATACGCCGCCGCGCAGGAAAAGGGCGAGCAGGGAGACGAAGATGAGCCGGGCGATGAAAGGGGCGCTGCGGCGTTTCTCCTCCGGCGCCTGCTCGAGCTTGAGCCATGCGTTGAGGAGGGCGCCGGCGGCGAAGCCGAGAAGATTGGCGGCATTGAGCGAGGCGTGCAGCCACCAGGCGACGGCGAAGAGGGCGAAATCGACCAGCCAGACGAGGCCGGTCTTGAGCATCGCCTGCCGGACCGTGTCCTGGGACTCGCGCCAGCCGGAGAGAGCGAGCAGGCGGCGAAAATAAGTGAAGATGACCTTGCTCCCCATCTTCGATTGGCCCAGCTCCCGGTCCACGAAAACGATGGGCGCCTCGCCCACGCGAAGGGAATCGCCGCCGCGCACCAGGATTTCCAGGGCGATCTTGAAGCCGGCGGCGTCGGGCGGGATCGAAGCCATCAGATCGCGACGGACGGCGAAATAGCCGGAAAGTGCGTCGTGCACATCCGTCATGGGCCAGGCGCAGGCGGAGGCGGCGCGGGACATCATGCGGCGCTTGCGCGACCAGCCCGGGGTGCTGCCGCCGGGGGCATAGCGGCTGCCGATCATCATATCCTTATCGCCCCGGATGACGGGCAGCGCGACATCGGGAATCTTGTCGGGAGGATGGGAGCCATCGGCATCGATCACCAGCACCACCCCGGCGGTGGCGGCGCGTGCTCCGGCGAGCACGGCTCCGGCGAGGCCATCGGTGGGCTTGTC
>DATAXI010000229.1:0-12741 GCA_036266845.1 Chthoniobacteraceae bacterium
GAGAAGGAAACAGACCAGGCGTTCAGCAGCCAGCACACCAGCAATTTTCCGGAGCTTCTTCGCCGGCTGGGAATCTCGGTGATGGTTTCGACCTATCAGGCCGGAAAACTGATTTTCCTGCGCGCGGAGGCTGAGATATTAAATACCCACTTCCGCAATTTTTACAGCCCCATGGGGATGGCCTACGACGGCGGGAGCGGCCGCCTGGGAATCGGCACCAAGCATAAGGTCCTCGAGTTCCGGAATCAGCCCGAGGTGGCCCCGAAACTGGAACCCGCCGGCCAGTGCGATGCGGCCTTTCTGCCGCGCGCGGCCCATGAGACGGGAGATATTCGCATTCACGAGATAGGGTGGATCGGGCGGGAATTGTGGGCGGTGAATACCCGCTTCTCTTGCCTGTGCACGTTTGATGGCGATCACAGTTTCGTCCCCCGGTGGCGGCCCCGCTTTATCAGTGCCCTGGCTCCGGAGGATCGGTGCCACCTCAATGGCATGGCGATCGCCGATGGCCGGGTGAAACTGGTCTCCTGCCTGGGCGCGGTGGATACCCCCGGGGGCTGGCGCGAGAACAAGCGCAGCGGCGGGCTCATCCTCGATGTGGATTCCGGGGAGGTCGTCGCATCCGGTCTTTCGATGCCTCATTCCCCGCGCATTTACGGCGGCAAGGTATGGCTGCTGGAGTCCGGCCACGGCACCCTTTCCGCGCTGGATATCCAGACCGGACAGACCACGATCATTGCCCGCATGCCAGGTTTTACGCGCGGGCTCGATTTTTTCGGCAATCTCGCGTTCATCGGCCTTTCCCAGGTGCGGGAGACCGCCATCTTCAGCGGCATTCCGCTGGTGGAGGAGTTACCGGAATCCGAGCGCGTATGCGGCATTTACGTGCTGGATATCCGCACGGGAGAAACCGTCGCCTTCTTGCGGTTCGAGGGCATCGTCCAGGAGATCTTTGCCGTGCAGGTGCTGCACGGCATCCGGTTTCCCGACCTGATTAATGAGCCGGGAGATATCCTGGATTCCTCATTCGTCCTGCCGGATGAAGCGCTGGACGACGTGCCCAAGGAATTACGAAGCGGCGCCTAGGTCAGGTAGCTGTTTGGCCCGTATTTGGTGCCGGCAGAGCCTGCCATGCCCTTCAGGCCGGGCACGACGTAATATGGGGTTCCGTTGTACGTCTTCGGCCCCGCGCCCGCCGCGCCGCCCAGTCCTGCCGCACCGCCCCTGCCGGCGGTCACGGTATTTCCGGTGATCTTGGAACTGGTGATCGTCGTCGAGGATTGCAAGGCCGCGATTCCGCCGCCGGTGGCAATCCCGCCGTTGCCGCCGTAGCCGCCGTAGCCGCCACTTCCGCCGGGCGCCGCCGGATATTTGTAGCTATTATTGGTGAAAGCGGCCGCGCCTTTACCACCGGCGCCGCCCTTGCCGCCAGCGCCTCCGTTGCCGGCCTTGGCCGCATTACCCGAGATGGTGGAAGATTGAATGGTGATCTTACCCAATGAGTAGATGCCCCCGCCCGCGGCGTTTCCGCCGTTCCCGCCGACTCCGCCGTATGTTCCGGTGCCGCCAATATTGTACCCCTGCATCGGTACGCCGTTCGTGCCATTGGCGCCGGCAGTGCCAACGACTCCAATGCCGCCCAGAGCCTTGTTTCCGGTGATCTTGGAACTGATCACCGTGAGCGTTCCGCCACTGTTGACGTAAATGCCTCCTCCGCTTCCATTGCCTGCGGTATAGCCGGACGGGCCGGTTCCGCCCTGGGCGGTGTTTCCGCTGATTTTGGCGCTGGTAATCGTAAGGGTCCCGTTCTCGAGATCAATCGCCCCGCCTTTCCCGGTGTAGCCGTTGGTGCTGTTGGCGCTGCTTCCATTGGTGCCCACAGCCTTGTTGGCGGTGAAATTGCACTTGGAAATCGTCACCGTGCCGCCGGTATCGTTGATTTCGAGCGCGCCGCCGTATTTCGAATTGCCATGGCTGAAAGTGAGGCCGGAGATGGTCACATTCGAGGGCAGATTCGTGTTGGTATTGTAACCGATGTATAAAATCTGGTGGTCGTTGCCCGCGTTGATCGCGAGTTTCGTGGCTCCGGGTCCCGTCAGCGTAATATTGCTGGTGATCTCGGGAAGGCCGGTCTTTGCCAGGATGGTCCCATGGACGTTATGAGCGAAGGTGATGGTATTGGACCCGCCAGCCGTATTGGCTTGGGCGATAGCAGCATACAGGCTTCCAGTGCCGGAAGGATGGATATTGGTAACGATGATTGCTGCCGGGGCGATACGGCTTTCCAGAACTTCAATTGTCATTTAATTCTCCTTTTTTGGCATCTTTGAGACACCATCTCTCTTTTTGAAGTACGCAAAAAAACTTAAAATATCTCGCCTTGTCAATACTGGATTAAGTCGGCAGCCGATTTTTTTGAGAGTGCCTGAAAAGGCTGCTTGGCTTCCGTGAAATCAGGGGCTATGAATGAGGGAGCATCTCCTCCCGTTATGTTGAATCAATCCACGTTCGTTTCGCGTCGTTTTCTGGAACTGTTCAAAGCCGCCGCTTTCGCCCTCCTCGCCACCGCCGGCCTGGCCCTTGCGGATGCCCCTCAGGTCAGCACTCATTTCTCTTACAATGCCCCCACCGCCACCAGCGTGGGCGTCGCGGGCGAGTTCAATAATTGGTCGCCGGCGCCCATGACCAAGGGTGACAACGGCGCCTGGACGCTCGATATCCCCCTGGCGCCAGGCACCTACGGGTACAAGTTTATGGTCAACGGAAATGATTGGGAAATGGACCCGGCCAATCCGGCGCGGAAGACCGTAGGCGGAATCGAAAACTCCGCCGTCACGGTCACCGGCAGCGGCGCCGCCCCCGGGACCAGCGGAACCAATGCCTCCGCCCCGGCCGCGAGCCCCGGAAGCGATGCCGCCGCCGCCAGCCCATCGCCCGCCGGTTCCCCGGCTACAGCTTCCACCGGACCGGTCGATACCACCTTCACCTATCCCAATGCCACGGCGGGCAGCGTAAATCTGGTGGGCGTGTTCAATAACTGGAGCACCACCGCCACTCCCATGCAGAAAGACGCCAAGGGAACGTGGACGGCGACTGTGACGCTCGCGCCGGGCACTTACCAGTATAAGTATTTTGTCGATGGCGCATGGGTGCTGGACCCCGCCAGCGACAAGCAGGCGGACGACGGCACGGGCAACAAAAACTCGGTGAAAGTGGTCACAGCCAAGTAGCCAGGGAGCCGGCGGGCAGAGCCACACTTACCGTTTCGCAGGCCGGCAGGCCGGCAGGCAACGTGGAACCGGCTACGTAATTCTTCGGTTTTATGGCATTTCTAATGCTTCTACCTATACCGCGGATTTTTGTCCGCGCCTGTTCCCATGACCTCTTCCATCCACTGGCGCAAAGCTCTGACTCCCAGCCGGCTCGCAGCGATTCTGAGCCTTTTGACCATCAGTTGCGCGGTCATCATCGCCAGCTTCTCGATTGGTGAAGAACGGACCCAGCCCGCCTACGCCCAGCGAGCCGCCCGGCTGGATGTGGTGCGCCAGATCGTGGAGGCAACGGACAAAACCAAGGAATCCCTGCGCCAGTACGAGGTAACCCGGAAGCCGGAAGACAAGGCCGCTTTCTTGCAGGCTTGCGACTCCCTTGCCCTAAAAGTGAGCCATCTCCGGGAGCAGGAGCACATTTCGGATGAGGAGTCCGGCCAGATCATCGATCTCTGCGTTTCCATCCGGCAGCAGATTTCCCGCATCGAGTCGAACCCCGCGGACCGATTGGCGGAAGCTGGGGTGCTGGTGGATCACATCCGGCGTGTGGTTCTGGGCCTGGGGATGACGGAGCTGCGGACGCAGGATGACCGGCTGGCCGAGCAATCGGCAAGCGCGGCGCTGAGCCGGCGCATCACGATCGGCATGGCCATTATCGAGATTTTCACGGTGGCAGGCATCGTACTGCTGGTGTCCCGGCTCTTCCGGCTGGAGCAATTGGCGACCGTCTGCGCCTGGACTCACCGCCTGCTGTATGAGGGGCAATGGGTAAGCCTCGAGCGATACCTGGAGCAGCGCTTCGGCGTGCGGGCCAGCGATGGCATCACCACCGAGCAGGCCGCGCGCATCATGGAAGAGCACAGCGCCGACGGGGAGGAAATCATCCGCCTCATCGAATTTGAAAAAATGGCCGGCGACCGCGCCAGGGAGGCCAACCGCGCCATTCACGCCGTGCGCAACCATTTAACCGCCGTCCTCTGCTACTCAGAGATGGCCGGCACCGGCGATGTGGAAGCCCAGCGCGACATGGCCCAGCGCGTGCTGACCCACGCGAGCACCATTTCCACGGAGGTGGACGCGCTGCACAAGGCCGTCCGCGCGTTCAATCCCGGCCCGCCCGATCTCCACGTGGTGCGGCATCCGGAGGGTGAGCGCTCGGTGGCATAAACTGCCTTAAGCCCGTCTTTTAAGGTTTGAGCAATTGGGCAGGGGAAGCGTAGATTTCCCGTCAACGCCGGGGAGAAGCATTTGGTTTTCCCGGCTTCGGTGGAATCCAAAAAAAAGCCCCATGAGCAGCGCACCCTTCGGGAACCCGATTTGCAGCAACCCCACCGTCCTCGAGTGGGTGGATGAAATGGCCGCGCTCTGCCAGCCGGAACGCCTCTTCTGGTGCGACGGGTCCGAGCGGGAGCGGGAGTACCTGCTCCACCGCGCCGTGGAGGAGAAAGTCATCCTGCCGCTGAACCCGGAGAAGTGGCCCGGCTGCTACTACCATCGCTCGAAGCCAAACGACGTGGCGCGCGTGGAGGAGCTGACCTTCATCTGCACCCCCAGCCAGGACCAGGCCGGCCCCACCAACAACTGGGCGCGCCCGGCCGAGATGTACACCAAGCTTTACGGCATGTGCCGCGCCGCGATGCGGGGCAAGACGATGTTCGTGGTTCCCTACCTCATGGGGCCGGCCGGCTCGGCGCAATCGAAGGTGGGCTTTGAGCTGACGGACTCGATCTACGTGGTGCTGAGCATGGGCATCATGGCCCGCATGGGCGCGGTTGCCGTGCATCAATTGGGGGAGAGCGCCGATTTCAACCGCGGGCTCCATTGCGTGCTGGATATCGACCCCGCCCGCCGGTACATCGCGCATTTTCCGCAGGACAATACAATCATCTCCGTGGGGTCGAATTACGGGGGCAACGCGCTCCTGGGCAAGAAATGCCTCGCGCTGCGAATCGGCTCCTACCTGGCGCGGCATGAGGGGTGGCTGGCGGAGCATATGCTCATCCTTGGCGTGGAATCGCCGGCGGGGGAAAAGACCTTTGTCGCCGCAGCCTTCCCCAGCGCGTGCGGCAAGACCAATTTCGCCATGATGATTCCGCCCGAGCGGTACAAGGATTGGAAGATATGGACCGTGGGCGACGATATCGCCTGGATGCGCCCGGGACCGGATGGACGGCTCTACGCCATCAACCCGGAGGCCGGCTACTTTGGCGTGGTGCCGGGCACCAATTACAAATCCAACCCAAACGCGATGCGCTCCATGGCGCGCGACACGATATTTACCAACGTGGCCCTGCTGCCGGACGGCGATATCTGGTGGGAGGGCAAGGATGGGCCGCCGCCGGCCGAGGCGCTGGATTGGCAGGGCCGCCCCTGGACGCCGGCATCGCCGGAGAAGGCGGCGCATCCCAACAGCCGCTTTGCCGCGCCCATGCGCAATAACCCCGCGCTCGCGCCCGAGGCGGAGGACCCTGCGGGCGTGCCGATCTCCGCCATCATCTTTGGCGGCCGGCGCGCGACCACCATGCCGCTGGTGTACCAGGCTTTCAATTGGATCCACGGCGTCTATCTGGGCGCCACCATGGGCAGCGAGATGACGGCCGCCGCCGCCGGCACTGTGGGCCATGTGCGCCGCGATCCCATGGCGATGCTGCCGTTCTGCGGTTACAACATGGGCGACTATTTCCTCCATTGGCTGCGGATGCGGAAGCTCATCAAGCGCCCGCCGAAGATGTTCCACGTCAACTGGTTCCTGAAAGGCGCGGACGGCGGGTTCCTCTGGCCCGGTTATGGTGAGAATATGCGCGTGCTCAAGTGGATTGTGGACCGCTGCCGCGGCCGCGTCTATGCGGAGGAGACGCCGCTGGGGTGGATGCCCGCCGCCAAGGATATCGATATCGAGGGCCTGCCGGATTACAGCCGGGAAAAGCTGGAACAGGCGCTCAAGATCGACGTCGAGAACTGGAAGCGGGAGATCCTGCTCCAGGACGAGATTTTCATTAAGCTCTACGGCGATTTGCCAAAGGAGCTGCTCTTCCAGCGCGAGTTGCTCATCTCCCGGCTATAGGCAGCTCGCACGCGTCTCTTTTGCCGGAGCCGGTCTTATTTTTCGCCGTCCATCGCCCAGTCGCGGGTAATAGCCGGTTAAGGTATGGCCGGAGCGGCCGGGACCAAGGATTATCGGGGTCGCGGTCATCCTGGCAGACAGGAAGCGTACGGTTTTCATGGGCCACCTCGCATTCGGAGTCTCGATCCCGGCCCAATTGCCGGGCACCAAGGCAGTAAAGAAACGTAATGGGGCCGCAAGGCGGTCCTTACTATTTGCGTCTCCCGGCTTTTTCCGGGCCGCTCTCATCCGGGATTCCCCGGATTCGAGTTGCGCCTTCCGGCCCGGCGTGCCACCTTCCGGCGCTCCATTTTCGGTTATGCGTCATTCCCGAGTCCTCCCCGCTTTGCTTGCTACTTTCCTCGTTTTTGCCGGCGCTTCCGCGCGGGCTCAATACGGCATCGAGCCTATCCCCGATCAGACCATTCCATCCGGCAAGACGCTGGTGGTGCCGATCGTCGCGACAGACCCGGGCGGCCCGGCGCGATCCTACTCCGTAACCGTGAGCGCGCCGACGGTAACCACCGGCTCCACGACCACCCCCGCCATCGAGGCCGGCATCAACGCGATTATCCGCACGGGCGATCCGCACTTCTACGTGGGGGTGAGCTATACCGATTCCAATTCCATGCAGCAGACCGGCACCATGGAGTTCCAGATGCTGCGCGAGTATTCGCCCATTGCCACGCAGATCATCAATGGGCTGACCCAAGGGGGCTTTTACAGCCCCAAGACATCCGGGACTGCCACCAATTATATCATCTTTCACCGGGTCCTGACAGGCTTCGCGATCCAGGGTGGCGATCCCAACGGGAATGGATCGGGCGGCCCGGGTTTCACGTTCCCGAACGAGTTCAGTACGGGCCTTATTTTTAGCGCGACGGCGGGTCAATTGGCCATGGCGAATAGTGGAAACGGCGTTGTGCAAGGAGAGAACGGAACCAACGGCTCGCAATTTTTCGTTACACTGGGCCAGGACCGGTTGGATGGCCTGGACTACGGCTACACGATTTTCGGACAATTGCTTCGCGGGTACGATACGCTATTTGGAATCGCCGGGACGGCGGTGCAGCCGAACTCCAGCGGCGAAGACAGCAGCCCGATCAATCCGGTGGATATCACCAGCGCCACCGTGGCGCCGAACAACACCGATGCCGTGATCCTGCTCTCCGCGACGGGAGTGTGCGATGCGACAGTAACGGTGACCGCAAGCTCCACATCCGGGAATACCGTGCAGACTTTCGTCGCGCACGCGGTTGCGGATACGATAACCGATCCGCCGTTTTTGCAGCCGATTCCCTACCGCACGGCGCCCAATGGCAACCTGAAAGAGACGCTTCAGGGAGTGGACCTGCAGCGCGATCTTCTGGCCTACGGCTACCGGCGCCTCCTGCCGGTGTTTGATTTCTCTATTGCTACGGGCACCTCGCCTATCTCGCCCACCGTTACCATTCCGCTCATTTCCAATACCGATAACACCATCGCCGGAGCCGTGGATTATTTTGGAAACCCGAGTGGGTTATTTTACATCGATAGCAATTCAGGCGACGCTGAATACGCCGCCGGCGGTTTTAATGAGCGTGTCTTCCATGTGGGCGCCGGCGCGAAGCCGATCCGTGGCTCGCTTGCCGTTTTCCCCCCCGGCACTGGCGGCATGCTGACCGCGCCAAATCCGGTGGCCGTTTTTACCGCGGGCAATCCTAAGGACACGGCATCCAGCTTTACGGTAAGCGTGAACTACGGGGACAGTACCTACCTCAGTATCTCCGGCACCACGATCACCACAGGGACGACCGGGATCAGTATCGAGAAAGATTCCAGCTCGAAGACGCTGAACCGGTACAAGATTCTCGCGCCGCACACGTACATGGCCCCCGGCGAGTATCCGGTGATTGTGAAGATCGCCGACGGCGGCGGCGCGCATCTTCTGCTGACCGGCACGGCAAATGTCTCCTCCTCACTCATCGGCATCGCGGGCAGGGAGATCTATAACACAGGCGGCAAGCTGAAGAACGTGAAGCTGGCCACGTTTGAAGACGAAGGCCCGCCGGTCGCGCCGGCCTACACCGCGACCATCGATTGGGGCGACGGCACGGTAAGCGGCGGTACTGTCAAGAAAGCCGGCAAGGCGTACCAGGTGCTCGGCACGCACACTTACTCAAGGCCGGATACTTACACCGTCTCCGCCAATGTCGTGAATACGACGGGAACCAATGATACGGCGATGGAATGGTCCGGCGTGCATGTGGCGGGAGTGGTCGCGCCGCAGTTCTACCCGCCTTTTCCGCAGGCGAATCTCGGCCAGCTCTGGTCATCCGTCGTGGGCGGCACGAGTTACTTTGTGGAGAACCACACCGGCGCGAATCCGTACGCCGGCCTGGTGATGGGCACGGACGGCAATTTCTACGGCACCACCTTTACCGGCGGCATCAATAACCTGGACACCGGCGATACGGGCAGCGGCACGGTCTTCGAGGTGGGTACCAGCGGCTCGCTGAGTACGGTGTACTCCTTCACGGGAGGCAACGATGGGGCAAATCCGCGCGCGGGTCTGCTGCTGGCTTCCGATAGCAATGACTATGGCGTCACCGGCACCGGCGGCGCGGATGGCTTTGGCACGGTTTACCAGATTGGCAGCACCGGATCGCTCAGCACCATTTACAGCTTTACCGGCGGCTCCGATGGAGGAAATCCCTACGGCGTCCTGGTGCAAGGGACCAATGGCAACCTGTACGGCACGGCGGAAGCCGGCGGAGCTAATGGCGATGGCACAGTATTCGAGCTGACCACGAGTGGATCGCTGACGCCGCTTTATGCGTTTCTCGGCGGCGCCGATGGAGCCAATCCCTATGCCGGCCTGGTCACCGGCACGGACGGCAATTTCTACGGTACCACTTACAGTGGCGGCACGGATGGCTTCGGCACGGTGTTCCAGGTGACGCAGAGCGGTTCCTATACTTCCATCGCATCGCTGGACGGCACGACCGATGGCGCGAATCCGATGGGCGCTCTTCTTGCCGGCACGGACGGCGCGCTCTACG
The DNA here is from genome assembly GCA_036266845.1 of Chthoniobacteraceae bacterium. Lineage (GTDB taxonomy): Bacteria > Verrucomicrobiota > Verrucomicrobiia > Chthoniobacterales > Chthoniobacteraceae > DATAXI01. The sequence continues at coordinate 9,414 of DATAXI010000229.1, forward strand.
GCACAGCTTCCGCGGACGGAGCCGCGAGTGCGGGCACCGTCTTTCAGTTGATCGGCAGCGGCACCTCCTGGACGATCAGTCCGCTCTACACCTTTGGCGGCGGCTCGGATGGCTCCACGCCTTACGCAGGGCTTTACACCGGCTCTGACGGAAATCTCTACGGCACCACGGAAGCAGGCGGCGCCCAGGGCGTGGGCACGATTTTCAACATCAGCACCAGCGGCTCTTATCAATCCCTTTACTCGTTCACCGGCGGCAGCGATGGCGGCAATCCCTACGCCCCGCTCATCCAGGGGACAGACGGAAATTTCTACGGCACCACGGAGACGGATGGCACGGGCGGCTCGGGGACGGTATTCCAGTATGTGGCGACGAGCGCGGCGGGCGGAACGGTAAACACACTCTATTCGTTCAATAATAACAGCTTCCAATACGCCGCAAGCTGCTCGGTGCTGGTGATCAATAACGGCGATATTCCCTCCTTGCCGGGATCGCTCTCCGTGTATATCGACCCGTACGGGCAACTCGACGGGTACCAAACGGAATTTACCTCCAACGGACAATCCTCATTCCAGATTCCGGCGCTGAATCCGGGGCAGTCCAAGCTCTTCAAATTCGCCCAATACGGCACGGCATCCAACAACCAGTTGGTGCTGCCGCCAGGCATCGATCCCACAGGCCAGGAGATGTTTGGCGTAGTGACTTACGACGATCCCGTGGCGAACTACGACGGCGCTGTGAAGATCGTCATCTTCAACAGTTTCTAGCTTTCTCCCGCGTTCGCGAGGGATGGGAAAAAATGAAGATGGCGCAGTCGCCATTCTTCCCGGCTGCGAAAAAAAATCAGACGCCCGCTTTTTCGAGCAACTCCCGGAGGACTTTTTCGGCTTCAAAGTATTCTTTCGCCACCTCCCAGGCGGCACGGCAATGCATCGCGTAGTCGGCATTGATGGCGCGGACGGCCTCGCCGATTTCCTCCAGGGTGCGGAAGGCAAACAGGCCCTTTTGCTGGCCATAATGCCGGGTGAATCCCGTTTCCTGCGTGATCGCGGGGCGGCCGCTGGCCAGGTAGCAGGCGGTGCGGTCGCTAAACCAGCCGGTGTTCAACCGCACGTATTGATCCTTGGCGACGGTATATTCCCCTTTTGAGCCGCGCAGATATTCGCGGTAGTCATCGTAGGCGATACTCATCTGGTCCGGGCTGGTGAAGCGCCAGCCGTTTGCCGCGAATTGCTCGCGGAGGCTCGCATCGTTGATCGAGGTCGCCAGCTCGAATTCCTCTCCGGAAACTTTCGGCGCCTCAATGAATTTCAGGAACTCGAGCGATTTGCTCCAGAGATACTTTTCCCCGCGCCACTCGATATCCTTCTTCCCGCTCGTATTCCAGTTTGCCACGGAGGTGAATACGGCCCCTTCGCGCGGCGGCGCGCCGGTATGCCAGAGGGCGGTGACCACCGGCTGCCGGGTGGGAAGCCAGCGCAGGCCGTGGAGCGGCACGGGAAACTCCGGCGTGCCGATATTCTCGCCGAAAGTGAAAAGAGCGCGGTGGTTGCCAAGGTAATCGATGGTCGAGGTTTCGCCTTTGTCCACCTTGATCTGCTCGACGCCGGGATCGCTCTCGACATACAGGATGCGGTCGCTTTCGAGCAGGTCCTCGTTGAATTCCTGCGAGCCGCACACGTTCAGGATGGCATCCGCCTCGCGATATAATTCCCGGACCCGGCTGAGCGGCAGGCCCGCGCACGGCGTCTCCGGGAGATAGCGCGCGCAGAAGCTCCAGCGCCCCTCGAATCCATACTCGCGCGCGAGCCGCTCCAGGATTCCGGCGGCGTAAGAGTAATCATTCGTCACCTCATAGGTCACCGGGTTGTAGGGCAGCCGCGCGGAATCCTCGATGTAATACACCTCGTGGCCCAGCCGCTGCATGCCCACGATGTAATGGATATGCTGCCAGACCACGCCCGCGATGGGGCAGCCCGCCGCGAAGCCCATTACAACGATCCGCTTCCGCTTCATCGCTTCGCGTCCAGTTGCTTCACCACCACGGCGGGATTTCCCGCGACCACCACATTGGGCGGCACGCTCTTGGTCACAATCGCCCCCGCCGCGACCACGGAGTTTTCTCCAATCTCGACACCCTTCAGAATGACGGCGCCCATGCCCACCCACACATTATCCCGGATCCGCACCGGCGCGGTCTTGAGCGGGGGACGCTCGGGACGTTTCTCATAGTAAGGGGCGAGCGCGAGCGCGTCCTGCATGCGCTGCGCCGGGTCCAGCGGGTGGAAATCGGAATCGGCGATGCCGACATTCCAGGACATCAGGCAATAGGAGCCGATTTCAATGCGCTCCTCCGCCATGATCAGCACGCCGTTGAGCAAGGTGTAATCGCCCACGGAACACGTTCCCTCCTTGCCCAGCGAGAAGGAGCAACCGGCATAACAGGAGACATGTTTTCCCAGCGCCACGGCATCCGGTTTCGTGCTCTTGAAGTGGCGAAAAATCTGGGCCGATTCGCAATAGAAGCCTTCCCCCCAGAGGACGTTTTCAGGGATCGGTTTCGTCCACCAGTCATACTCCACCATGCGGTCCGGTTTGACGTTACTCATCCCTCATCCATAGGGCCGATTCACGCGCTTGGAAATTCGAAACCGGCGCAAAAATGCACGTTCCCGGAAAAAAAGGAAACGGCCCGGCTGGTGGGCCGGGCCGTCGCAAATCGATTTTTGCCGGCAGCGCCTTATTGCTCGATCAGGAGCGGGCCGGCGGGCTTTTGGAATGGGCCGTCGCCGACCATGTAAGCGGGCGAGGGGTCCGGATCGCGATAATCCGAGGGCCGCTGGACGTGCTGGCCGACGGTCGCATCCTCAGGCTGGGTGGTGGCGATATCCACCGGGGTGCCCACATGCACCAGCTCCCAGAAGCGCGGCGCCACCTGCTTATCCATGCGGATGCAGCCATGGGTCCGCGCCACCGGCCATACATAACCCTGGTGGAAGCCGTACTCCGGCGCGAAGCCGCACCAGAACGGCATGGGATAACCGACATAGCGGCCATGGGCCTGGCTGGCCTCGCAGGCGCGGATGGTATCCCCTTCGACCGAGTAGCCGTAGGTGCCGGAGCGCTTGTCCTGGATTTTTTCCTCGATATTGAAATGGCCGTGCGGAGTCGGTTTCTCCGGCACGCCCACATTGCAGGCGGCGGCCATGAGGCAGCGGTCGCCTTCCATGACATAAAGTTGTTGCTTCGAGGTGGAGACATCGACCCGCACTTTCGACGGATCATGCGGTTTATAGGCGGTAACGTGGTAATTGGCGCCGGATGGTCC
>DATAXI010000273.1:0-4556 GCA_036266845.1 Chthoniobacteraceae bacterium
CGGGAAGAGGGTGCTCAGCTCATCGACGACATTGCGCGGGAAAGGGTAAATCAGGATCACGCCGTCCCAATCGCGCTGCCGCAACGGCTCGATCTGCGCATAGGATGGGGAATCGAGCTGGCGGTCCGCGGGGTTCACGTAACGAAGCTCGAGCTTCATTTTATGGAGCTGCGCGTACTCGCATATTCCCGCGTAAATCTGGACGCCCGGGCTTTCGTAATCGGGGCGCAGATATTCCTCGATTTCCGTGCAGACGAGAACGCCGATGTTGCCGATCTTCACGGGCCTGGGCTTGGCGGGGGCACGCATCTCCATGTGCTGGTAGCCCATTTGGCTGGCGAGATCGAAGACGCGGGCCCGGGTGAGCGGGTTGATGCCGGGGTGGTTCGTAAAGCAACGGGAGACGGTGGTGCGGGAAATGCCGAGCAAGTCCGCAATGCGTTGCTGATTGACCGCCGCGTGTCCGCTGTCTGTAGCCATGAGGTAGGGCACGCTATTGCAAATTTGGGAACACTGCAAGGGCGCCGAGGGGGGTTTGGGGGAATTTCTGGCCGGGAAACAGGGGAAAAACGAGGAAAGCGGGAAACTCGGCTTGCATCATCGCACTTTTATGCACACAGTGGGGCAGGCTCACCGGTCATTTCCTACCCCCTTCCCAGCCTCCTTTTTTTCCATGCCCATCACTTCCCTGGCTCGTCGCCGAGCAAATGCCTATATTGGCATACTTTGCGCCCTGTTCCTGGCCGGCGCGCTCCTGAATGCCGCTGCCGCCCATGCCTCGACGGTGACAATCCGCCAGGCTCCGGATGGGCAATATACGCTGCTGCGGGACGGAAAGCCGTATTTCATCAATGGCGCAGGCGGGGTGGATCACCTGGCGATGCTGGCATCTCTGGGAGGCAATTCGATCCGTACCTGGGGAGTCGATCAACTGGACAAGCAGGCGGACGGCAAGCCGCTGCTGGACCGGCTCCAGGAGCTGAATCTTACCATCACCGCCGGCATTTGGGTGGAGCACGAGCGCCATGGGTTCAATTATTCAGATCCCGCGATGCTCCAAAAGCAGCGGGATACCGTGCGGGCGGACGTGCGGAAGTATAAGGGCAGCCCGGCGCTGCTCATCTGGGGTCTGGGCAATGAGATGGAGGGACCGGCCTCCGCCGGGGACGATCCACGCATCTGGAAGGAGCTGAACGTGCTGGCGGGGATCGTGAAGCAGGAAGACCCAAGCCATCCGGTCATGACCGTCATTGCCGGCGCAACGGCGCCGAAGATTGAAGGCATCCTGAAGTATTACCCGAATATCGATATCCTGGGCGTGAACGCCTACTCCGGCGCCTCCGGCGTGGGCCGTACGCTGAAAGGCCTGGGCTGGAAAAAACCGTTCATCCTCACGGAATTTGGGCCGGCGGGCGCCTGGGAGGTCCCGGCGACGCCCTGGCACGCGCCCATCGAGCCCTCCAGCCGGGAGAAGGCCGGCACCTATTACGCCACGGAAACCGGCGTGGTGCAGGATGCAAAGGATATCTGCCTGGGGAGCTACGTCTTCCTGTGGGGGCACAAGCAGGAGGCGACCTCCACGTGGTACGGCATGTTCCTGAAGACCGGGGAGAAATTGCCCACCGTGGATGCGATCGTCCGGGCCTGGACCGGAAAATGGCCGCCGAATCGCTCCCCGCGCATCGTCAGCTTCACCACGCCGCTGCGTGAGGCGACGGTGGGCGCCGGCCAGCAAGTGGCAGCCTCCGTGGTCGCGGAGGATCCGGAGAATGATCCTCTGCAATACGAGTGGACCGTGACAGCCGAAAGCACGGACCGGAAGGTGGGTGGCGATACCGAAAGCGAGCCTCCCTCATTCCCCGAATGCACGGCATCCGCACACGGCTCCGCGGTCACCATCAAGACTCCCACCCAGCCCGGCGCTTACCGCCTCTTCATTACCGTGCGCGATGGCCAGGGGGGCGCCAGCGAGGACAACGTGCCGTTCCTCGTGACTCAGTAACCGCTTTTTTCGCCCGATGCCTATTACCGAAACTCCGCCTGCAACACGCGGCCTGCGCCCCCCCCCGGAACCCTCCGGCCACGGCCCGAACGGGGATGCTCCCCACCTGTCGCCCGCGGGTCCGCCCAGCGAACACGCGCTGATCGACGGCGAGCCTTACGTCTGCATCCGCGATGTGGATTCGCTCCAGCCGTTTCTCATCAGCCTGGCCAGCAGCGGCAATCTGTGGGTTTACCTCGGCAGCAATTCCCCCCTCACCGCCGGACGCGTGGACCCGGACCACGCGATCTTTCCTTACCAAACGGCGGACAAGATTCTCAGCCACGCCGGCTCCAGCGGCTGCCTAACCATTCTGCTGGCGGAGACGGCCACGGGCACGGAGCCGTGGGAACCGTGGCGCGATTGCGTCAGCCGCACCCACCGGGTTTACCGGAATCTCTACAAGCACGCGCACAATCACTCGATCATCTACGAGGAGACGAACCTCGATCTCGGCCTGCGTTTTTCCTGGAAGCTGGCCACCTCGGAAAGCTATGGCCTGATCCGGACTTCCACGCTGGAGAATATCTCGGGCAAACCGATCTCCGTCCGGTACGTGGACGGGTGGCATCAATTGCAGCCGCCCGGCGTGAGCGCCGAGATGTACGCGCGCTACAGCTACCTGGCCGCCGCTTACATGCGCCATGAGCGAGAGGGGCTGCTCGGCATCTACGTTCTCAACTCCGGCATTACGGATCGCGCGGAGCCGTGCGAATCGCTGCGCGCGGGCTGCGCGTGGTCCGTGGGACACGCCAACCCGCGCATTTTACTCTCCACCCGGCAGGTGGATGCCTTCCGCCGCGGCGAGGAGGTGGCCGCGGAAAGCGAGATTCGCGGCGATTTTGGCGCTTACCTTGCGGCGGATGCGGTGAGACTGCCTGCCGGCGGAAAGGCGCGGTGGATGACCGCCGCGGATACCGGCCTGGACCACGCGGCGCTGGTGCGGCTGCGGGCGGAATTGCAGGAGCCGCACGGCCTGGAAGCCGCCGCGATCCGCGATGTCGCCGCCGGGGCGGCGAGCCTGGAGCAGCGCATCGCCGCGTCCGATGGCCTGCAGCAGACCGCCGATCCCACCGTCACGGTGCATCACTTCGCGAATGTCCTCTTCAATTGCATGCGCGGCGGGACACCGCACGATTCGTACAATTTTCCCGGCGCGGATTTTTCCGCGTTCATCCGCTCCCGAAATTCGCTGGTGCACGCGCAGCATTCCAAGTGGCTGGACTCGCTGCCCGCGCAGATGACGCTGCGCGAGGTGCGCGCGCAGGTCCGCGTCATTGGCGATGCCGATCTCATCCGGCTGGCGATGGAATATCTGCCGCTCACTTTCAGCCGGCGCCATGGCGACCCGAGCCGGCCTTGGAATCGCTTTTCCATCCGGCTGCGCGATGCGGAAGGCAATCCCATCTACGGGTATGAAGGCAACTGGCGCGATATTTTCCAAAACTGGGAAAGCCTTGCGCAAAGTTATCCCGAGTGCCTGGAGTCGATGATCTCCATCTTCCTCAACGCCTCCACGGCGGACGGCTACAATCCCTACCGCATCACGCGGGCGGGCATCGATTGGGAGGTGCTGGACCCCGACGATCCCTGGAGTCACATTGGCTACTGGGGTGATCACCAGATTGTCTATCTGCTGCGGCTGCTGGAAAGTTATGAGCGGTTTTACCCAGGGCGCCTCGTAGCGGGATTGCGCGAGCGGCTTCATGCCTACGCGATGGTTCCGTACATCATCCGCCCATTCGAGGAGCTACTGGTCGATCCGCGCAATTCCATCCAATTCAATCGCCAGGTGCACAATCAGCTCCACGCCCGCGCGGAGATGATCGGCAACGACGGAAAGCTGCTCAGCAACGGCGCGGGAGACGTGATGCTCGTATCGCTGGCGGAGAAGCTGCTGGTCCCGCCGCTGGTGAAACTGAGCAATCTCGTGCCCGGCGGCGGCATCTGGCTCAACACTCAGCGTCCGGAATGGAACGATGCGAACAACGCGCTGGCCGGCTACGGCCTCTCGATGGTCACGGTCTGTTACCTGCGCCGTTACCTCGCCTTTCTGCGCGCGCTCTTCTCCGCGGATGGCCCGCCGGAGCTGGAGCTTTCTTCGGCGGTCGCGGATTTGCTGCGGGAGATCACGGCGGCGCTGGCCATGGATCACTGCAAGGATGACGCGGACCGTTTCCGAATCCTCGCGGCATTGGGCACAGCCGGGGAGAAACACCGACGCGCCGTTTACTCTGGCAAGATCGGCGGCCAAGCCTCCGTGGCCCGTGAGGATGTGCTGGCGTTCCTGGACCTCGCAATCGGGACTGTGGACGCCTCCATTCACGCGAATCGCCGCGAAGACGGCACTTACCACAGTTACAACCTCTTTGAAATTCGCGGGAGGGAAGCGCGGGTACGCCGTTTGCAACTGATGTGCGAAGGGCAGGTCGCGGCGCTCAGCAGCGGATTACTTTCGCCGGAGCAAGTGCTGGAACTGCTGAACGGCCTCCGCGACAGCGAACTCTACCGCGCG
>DATAXI010000004.1:0-2275 GCA_036266845.1 Chthoniobacteraceae bacterium
GCTTCGGTTGCCGGCTCCGCCCATCGATTTCATTCCATCCCAACGAGAAGCTCATGGGATCGCAGCCATTTCTTTGGCGGAGGAAGAAGTCCTGTACTTACCCAAGATCCCCAAACTGCATCGCGACCCTTTTGACCGTATGCTGATCTGTCAGGCAGTGGTGAACGGTTTCGCCGTGCTGACTCCCGACGAGCAAATTTCGCAGTATCCGATCCGAGTTCTTTGGTAAGCCACGTCGATCTTTAACGTCAAAGCCTGGCAGCCAATCCCCAATCCCCAACCCCGCGCGAGCGAATGCGAGCGCCCAAGTACTCTTGACAACTTCACCCGTTCCGACCAAAATATGAGTGGCGAAGAAAAGGCGAAATTGCATGAACCCAAATGCCGCTCGCGTCACTACACTCGGATTGCGCCCGGACGCCAAAATCCGGGAATGCCTTCCCACCGGCATCGCACCGCTGGATGCATTGGTGGAAGGCTTCCCGCGCGGCGCCATCTCGGAGATCCTCGGGCCGGAAAGCTCCGGCCGCACCACGCTGGTCCATTCGCTGCTGGCCGCATCCACCGCCCAGTTTGAAATCTGCGCCTATGTCGACACCGACGATTCGTTCGATCCCGTATCGGCCGCCGCAGCCGGCGTAGCGCTCTCCCAACTGGTCTGGATCCGCTGCGGCCATAATGCCGGGCATGCGCTCAAAGCCGCCGATTACCTGCTCCACGCGGGCGGATTCGGAGCCATCGTACTCGACTTCTGCCAGGTTCCACCGCGCGTCTCCAACCGCATTCCGATCTCCTATTGGTATCGATTTCGCCGCGCCATTGAAAACACGCCAACCATCCTCGCCCTTCTGGAAAAAGAATCGCTGGCCAAATCCTGCGCGTCGTTGATGCTCGACATCGACCGCAGGAAAACCATTTGGACCGGCGCGCCCGGTTTCTCGCTCCTGCGCGAAGTGGAGTTAGAAGTGGCGTCGCGCAAACCCGTGCGGCCTGTGACAGCGCAGATCAACGCAAAGGCGATTGTATGATGTTCGCCTGTATTCACAGTCATTCCGACGCACTGCCGCAGATCGCCGCGGCATTCTCGCCCTCGTTCGAGCAGACCGCGCCCCATACCGTCGTCTTCCGCGTCGATGGCCTGCGGCGTCTGCATGGTTCGCCACACCAGATCGCCGAAGCGATCGCCCAACAAGCAGGCAACGGATCCAACATAGCCATTGCCGAAACCGCCGACGCAGCCATCATCGCCGCCCGCAATTTTCCCGGCATCACCGTCGCGCCAAATCTCGATGATCTGGATGTCTCCGCGCTTCCGCTCACCGCGGAGATGACGCAGGTTTTCGAAAGCTGGGGCATCTACACTCTCGATCAACTGGCCGAATTACCCGAAAACGGCCTTGCTGAGCGCTTCGGCCCGCAGGGAGTTTACCTGCAGCAACTGGCGCGCGGCGCCATCCATCGCCCGCTCAAAATCTTTCAGCCGGAGACCACGTATGAAGACCGCATCGAGCTGGATCATCCCGTAAGCCTGCTGGAGCCGCTGCTGTTTTTGATCGCGCGGCTGCTGAGCGATCAATGCGCGCGCCTGCTTTCGAACGCTATGGCGGCCAATGAAGTGACCATCCGCTTAGAGCTTGAGAATCGTACCGAACATGTCCGCGCTCTGCATCTTCCCGTCCCCATGCGCGAAAGCAAATCGCTGCTGAAGCTGCTGCAAATGGATCTGGAAGCGCATCCGCCCCTGGCGCCCACCATCGCCCTCTCTCTCACACTCAAACCGGTGCATCCGCGCACGGTGCAAACCGGCATATTTCTCCCGGTCACGCCCGCGCCCGACAAACTGGAGCTGACGCTCGCCCGCATCCGCGGCATCGTCGGCGAATCGAACGTCGGCCTTCCCGAGCTTCTCAACACTCACCACCCTCATCCTTTTCGGATCGTGCCTGGTCCCCCAACCCCCCATCCCCAATCCCGGCGCACAAACCAACACGCCTTCCGCTATTTCAATCCGCCGATCCGTGCGGCGGTTGATCTCAGCAACAACCGCCCTGTGCGCCTCTCCGCGCCGGGCATTCACGGAAATGTCCTCAATGCCGCCGGCCCGTGGCGCACCTCGGGCGACTGGTGGACCACCAGTGCCCGCAGCCCGGCCGGAGATGACACGGCATGGAATCGCGACGAATGGGACATCGCGCTCACCAACGGCGCGCTCTACCGCCTTTACCGCGATTCCAACTGGTTTATAGAAGGCTCCTCTGACTAATCAAAGTGCCGG
>DATAXI010000178.1:0-13758 GCA_036266845.1 Chthoniobacteraceae bacterium
GTCTGGAGCTGGTGAAGCTGGCCCGCCGCGGCGGTGTATTGATCCGAGGTATCCGAATAGGTTCCCCATGCGGTAAAGAGAAGATACCCCAGCACTCCGGCGCCAATCACGATGACGACAAGGAATCCGGTCAGGAATTTGTTTTCGCGGACCCAGTTCATTGCTGCGCGATCCCTTCCTTCAGCTCCACGATGAATTCGTAATCAAAATCCCACTCCGTCTGCGTGGGGTTGGTGCTGACCGGCACCGCGACCGAGGCGACAAACGGCGACTTGCGCAGATTCTCGGCAAAGTCGTCAACCAGCTTCTTGTTGACGGAGAGGTTTTGATTGGCCGCGAGATAAAGCCCGTGCAGCCGCAGCCCAAAAACCGGGGGCTTGGCAAGCCCACGCCCCGGGGCGGGATGAAACGCCGGCGCTTCGCCGCCGATGGCGACCGCCTTTCCATCGAAGATGTTGACCGGCTCGAGCTTGGTCACCCAGATGTAATGCTGCGGCAGGCGGCTGTTGATATCGTTGATCAGGCGGGCCCAGTAATCGCGCTCCCGCACGGCGGTGGCAAACGGCTCGGCGATCTCCTGCGCTTTCTTGATTTCCCTTTTGGTGGCGTCGAATTGCGCCGCGATGGGCTTGAGCCCGCCGATCTGCTGGTTGAGCTTATCGATAACCTGCCGCTCCACATCCGTCGCACGCAGGAAATAGAGCCACACCCCGGCCAGCGAGAGCAGCAGGCAGAGCCCGGAAAGGATCATGAAGGGCTGCTTGCGGGAAAGTGTCTTCGCCTTGGTTACGCTCGCGGGCTCCAGGTTCAGCTCCATGGGCGCCTCGCACACGGAGCGGATGGCAAGGCCCACCACCTCGCCCATACTATGGGCAACCCGAGCCGCCGTCTCCACATTCACGCCGGCGGAGACGGTCACGTTGCGCAGCGGATTGAAGAACTCGATGGGCATCTGGAATTTCTCTGAGAAGAACTCCCGGATGTACGGCAGACCCACGCTGCCGCCGCACAGGTAAATGTGCTGGGGCTGCGAGCCCCCCTGCTGGGCCTTGTAAAAAGAGATCGACCGGGCGATTTCCGCATGGAGCCGGGTCATCGAGTTGCGGATGATCTTGGAGACGCGCGCCACCTCGGGATCGCTGGGCTCCGCATAAGCGCCGCCCAGGGAGACGAAACCGCTGGTCTGCTTGCGCTCCTCCGCCGCGGCAAAGGATTCGTTGAACTCCTTGGTGATATTGGTCGTGAACGTGGTGCCGCCGATCGGGATGCTGCGGCTGAAAACCTTGTTCGGCTCGACGAAAATCAGGTTGGTTGTCCGGGCGCCGATGTCGATGACGAGCGAGCATCCCGTGACATCCGCGTAATTGTACCGGAACGCGTTGTAGAGCGCCATGGGCGCGACATCCACAACGCCGGTGGAAAGCCCCGCATCCTCGACCGCGCCGTTCAACTCATCGAGCAGGTCTGCCTTGATGGCGACCAGCACCACCTCGATCTTCGTCACATCCCTGCTGGCGACGAGTTGGTAATCCCAGACCACCTCCTCGATGGGGAATGGAACGTTCTGCTGCGCCTCAAACTGGACGATCTGGTCGATCTTGTCCGGATCGACCGTGGGCAGCTTGACGAACCGGGTAAAGACCGACTGCGCGGCGATCGCGTAATTGATGCGGCCGCCCTTGATCTTCAACTCGGCCAGCATCTCGGAGACGACCAGCTTGATCTGCGCCATGCGCGAGGCCTCGGCGGCGGGATCGGCCAGCAATTGCCGGGTGCCAAACGCATGCAGCACAAGGCCGCCCTGCGGGGTCGAACGGAAATCGGCCAGACTTACCGTCTGCATGCCGAGGTTAAGGCTTAGGATGCGGTCAGGCTTGGCCACGGAGCGTCTGGCGGGCGTGTGGAAATTTCACGAAGTTCACTGGGAGGGCAACCGATATTGATGGGAGGCCTTACTGGCCGTTGGTGTCCGGTTTGATCTGCTCGTAACGGTCCCAGATCATCGGCGCAAAAGGCGTCTGGTTCTTGTTCAAGACCTTCCCGGTAACCTGCTGGACATTCTGCCACCATTGCAATTGGCCCGCCGCTTTGAAGCTCTTGGTGTCCACGACCTGGCCCTTGAGGACCAGTTGCACGCCGACGTCCTGGATATCGTTGGATGTCAGTTGATGGCCGTTGAGAATGCGCGCGATGGTCCGCGGGCTGACGTACATCACGGAATAAAGATCCTGGCCGCGCGGAATATCGATGTGCGTCACTTCGCCGGTCAGGCATTGGCCGGCCAGCATGATGTAATATTTTACCGTCAACTCATCGGTCCACGGCACCGCGGATTGAAAATTCACTTCCACCTCCAACCAAGACCCCGCCTTGCCCTGGGGATGCTGCGGGCCAAAGGTCACCTGGTATTCAGGCGAGTTGCAGACCGAAGGAGAGACTTTTTTGATCGCGTACATCTGCCGTTGACCGAAGGCGGAGACGCCGGTCAAGGCAAGCAGCAGCAGGCTGGCGAATGCGGCAGTGCAGGTTCTCATAAAGGGGGGAGGAATTGGGAGTGCGAAAAATCAAATTGCAGGGTGATAAACCTGCGCGCAACGAAAAAACGCGCCGGAACAAGCAATACTCTTCGTTTTACTCGGATTTGAGCCGGTCGCGGAAGTAGTCGATGGCCTGCTTGATTCCCTGCTCGAAGCTCACCTTGGGCTCCCAGTTCAGAATCTTCTTTGCGCGCGTGATGTCCGGCTGGCGCACCTTGGGATCATCCACGGGCAGCGGACGGTACTCGATGCGGGCGGAGGTGCCGGTGATGCGGATAATCTCCTCGGCGAATTGCTCGATGGTCATCTCGCCCGGATTACCGATGTTCACAGGCTCGTGAAAATCGCTCATCGCGAGCCGGAAAATGCCGTCGATGAGATCGCTCACATAACAGAAAGAGCGGGTCTGGGATCCATCGCCAAAGATGGTGAGCGGCTGATTGGTAAGGGCCTGGCCGATGAACGCGGGCACCACGCGCCCGTCGCGCAGGCGCATCCGCGGCCCATAGGTATTGAAGATGCGGACGATCTTGGTATCGACCTTGTGATAGCGGTGATAGGCCATCGCCATCGCCTCGGCAAAACGCTTGGCCTCGTCATAGACGCCGCGCGGCCCGATGGGGTTCACATTGCCCCAATAGGTCTCCGGTTGCGGGTGGACCAGCGGATCGCCGTAGCATTCCGAGGTGGAAGCGAGCAGGAAGGTGGCGTTCTTCGCCTTGGCCAGGCCCAGGGTGTTGTGGGTGCCGTGGGCGCCCACCTTCAACGTGGGAATCGGGTGCTCGAGATAATCCACCGGGCTGGCCGGCGAGGCAAAATGAAAGACGTAATGCACATCATCCGGCAGGAAGATGAAATTCGAGACGTCGTGCTTGATGAATTTGTAGTCATCATTCCCCGCCAGATGCTCGATATTGGACGCGCTTCCGGTGATGAAATTGTCGATTCCGATGACGCGAAGCCCCTCGGCAAGAAGCCGGTCAGTGAGATGGGAGCCGAGGAAACCGGCTCCGCCGGTGACTACTGCGGTGCGTTTGGATGCCATGAGCGATGGTGTTTGTAGGGAAGCGCTTCAAAAATGGGAAGGGCTTTTCCCACGCAACGAAAGGAAAAAGTTTATTTCGCTCCCATCCCCAGGATCACCGCCGGGATGGTCTTGAGGAGGATCTTGAAATCGAGCCAGATGGACCAGTTGTCGATATATTTGAGATCGAGCCGGACCCACTCGTGGAAATCGGTGACATGGTTGCGCCCGCTGACCTGCCAGAGGCAGGTGAGCCCCGGCTTCACGCTAAGGCGGCGGCGCTGGGCGGTATTCTCGAACTTCTCGACCTCGTAAATGGGCAGCGGCCGCGGCCCGACGAGGCTCATGTGCCCCTGCAGCACGTTGATGATCTGCGGAAGCTCATCGATGCTCCACTTGCGCAAGTACCTGCCTACCGGGGTGATGCGGGGGTCGCGCTCGATCTTGAACACCGGCCCGGACATCTGGTTAAAGGCCATCAACTCCGCCTGCCGCATCTCCGCATCCGTGACCATGGTGCGGAATTTATACATCGTGAACGGCTTGCCATGCTTCCCGGCGCGCACCTGGCGGAAGACGACGGGCCCGGGCGAGGTCAGGCGGATGATGATCGCGGCGGCCAGCATGACGAAGGAACACGGGATCAGCAGCAAAAAGGCCCCGACGCGGTCGATGACCCCCTTGATCAGCAGCGCCCAGGAAATATCCGGCGTGGTGCGAAAGACCAGCATCGGACGGTCGCCGATCGCGTCGAAGTCCGGCTTGGCGATGGAAGTCTTGATGAAATCCGCGAGCAGCCAGACTTCAACCCCTTCCACCTCGCACGCGGCGATGGCCTCCTGGAGGCGGTTGAGGTGCGAGTGACCGCCGGCAAAGATGACCCGCGCCACGGAGTGCCGGTGCAGCGCCTCCACCAGCCCGGAGATCGGCTCCGCCTCGATATCGACGCGCCCGACGATCTCCATCTCGATCATTTGCTCGGCGGTGAGCGATTTCTCAAGCTGGACCAGATCGCCCGGCGTACCCGCCAGCAGCACGCTCTCCCTATATTTTCCACTCGTGGCCTTGCGCCGCAGCGAGGCGATGGTCAGCCGTTCCCTCGCGATCAGGAAGAGAAGCGCGATGACCGCAAAAATGACGAGCACGGCGCGGCTGGGAAATTCATACTTGAAGAAGAACGCCGACGCCGCGATCAGCAATGCCAGCACCAGGCCCGCCCGGCCCAGTTGCAGGACGGACTTGAGCACGTCTTTTTGCAGCACGTGGTTGTAAAAGCCCTGCATCTCCAGCACGATGGGGCCGAAGGGCATCAGGACGAAGAGCACCCAGCGGAACTCGTTAAAGTTCGGGATGACGGGAACCTTGTCGAACCAGAGCGTCACCGAGGAGCGCACCACGTGGGCCATCCAGAAGGCGAAAACCAGGAGGGCGCCATCCAGAATTTGCTGAAACTGGAGATTAAGCTCTTGTTTGCGTCCGATCATGCGGCGTAGGACTCGGAGGGATAAAAACTATCGCCCACTGGTTCGTAACATGATGAATCCATTCGAAATTGCCACCAGTTTATCACAACCGGAGATCGTTGGCACGGTTCATTCCACCGATTCTCTGGCCGCCGCCCGGAAAATTAAAAAGACGCAATGTGATTGGCTCGAGTTGCGGGTGGATTCCTTTTTTCCCCTTACGGATGCGCTGCTGCGGGCCGCGCCGAAGCTGCCGCTGCCCTGTATCATCACGGTGCGGCATCCCGCGGAGGGAGGCGCGGCGCCCGGCATAACGCCGGCGGAACGCCGTGCGCTGTACGCGACGTTCCTCGACTCCGCGACGCTGATCGATATCGAGCTGCGCTCCGCCGCTCCCATGCGGGAGACCATCCGCATGGCACGCGAGCGAGGCGTGGGGCTGATCCTTTCCCACCATGATTTTACCCGGACTCCTTCCCTATCCAAGCTCCGCACCCTGGCCCATCGCGCCCGGGCAGCCGGCGCCGATATCTTCAAGGTGGCCGCGATGACCCATACGCCGCGGGATATCGCGGTGCTGCTGGAATTTCTCGCCTCTGAGAAAACGCGGCTGCCGCTGGCGGTAATGGGGATGGGAGCGTATGGCAAAGTCTCCCGGCTGATCCTCTCCCAGACTGGCTCCCGGCTGAATTATGGATACCTGGGGCGAGCCAATGCCAGCGGCCAATGGCCGGTGGCGGTGTTGAAAGCGCGCCTGGGGGAAATTATGGCGGAAGAATGACCGGACAGTGCGTCCACCGCAGCCGGGTCACCGGGCGGACCCGCCCATGGATCCGTCTGTTTTTGCCTTAGACCTGGCTCACCAGGCCTAAGCAGCCGGATTGGCCGGCGTGCTGAGCACCCGCATTACGGCAGAGTAAATCTCGCTCGGCCCGAGGCCCTTGCTCACGTAGCCATTGGCCCCGGCGTAGCGGGCGGCCTGCATCATCTCCTCGTCATAACCGAGGCCGGTGAAAATAATAATCGGGAGGTCGGTGTGATGGGCGCGAATCACAGAAATGAGAGAAAGGCCGTCGATCTTCGGCATCCCGATGTCCAGGATGACCGCGTCGCAAGGATTGAGATTCAACCAGGATTCCACCTTCGACCCATCGGTGAGGGAGGAGCAGGAGTGGCCTTTACTGCGTAGGTAAGTGACGAGGAACCGGTTAAGGAGGCGATTATCGTCAACGACTAGGAAGTTCATATGCGGTTGGAGAGTGGAGTTAGTGGGCTGATTTGCGTCTTCTTTACAAAGCACGGTGTGTGCCATGGCCCGCGCGGGTAAACCCCCGAATCATTAAGAAATTTTACCTGCCCATCTTTTGCCGCAGTGCCGTCATCCCCAGATAGAGGGAGGCGGTGAGGCTGAAATAGAGAATTCCCATGATCCACCGCTGCGCGGGGGTGCACTCGAAATACCGCGCGTGGGATGCCGTCTTTGGGCGGAAAAGGGCCAGGACCCGCGGCAGGCTCAAAAGGACGATAAACAGGATGATAAAGCTGACGTCGGAGAAATTGGTGAGCAGGAAACCGACGAGAATCAGCAGGCCCGGCACCCAGAGCCACGGGGAGATGGCGGAGACGATCCGCCCGCCGTCCAGCGGGACAATCGGCACCAGGTTGAACAAATTCAGGAAGAAGCCGGTGTACCCGAGAACCAGAAAGAGGGCGTTGTGCGTGACCGGGTAAAGCGCCGCCGCCCCCAAGGCGCCCAGGCTCCCCAGCAGCGGCCCGCCAATCCCCACGACCGATTCCACCCAGGCATTGGCCGGAACTTCCTTGAGCATGATCATGGCGCCCAGGAATGGGATGAACATCGGCGCCCCCACCTTCAGCCCCATGATTCGCGCGGCGATGAGATGCCCCATCTCATGAATGAAAATGAGAACCACGAAGCCCAGCGCAAACGGCCACCCGTAGAACTTGGCGTAAAACCACATGGAAATGAGCATCGTCCCGCCCACCTTGAGCATCGGCCAGCCGAACTTCAGCGCCGGCAGCAGGAACTTTCCCGCCGCCGCCAGGGCGACCAGCACCGGCGCAAACAACTGTTTGACCCGCTGCCGGAAGGTCTGTTGATTCATGAACGGGCCTTGCATCGGGGTCCAACTTCGCAAAGCCGGACGGTTTTGCACGGTTTTCCGCAAAAACTAGACAATCTCCACCGGGCACTTGGGCAACGCCCGTAGAAAGGCATCGCCATAAGACTTGGTCAGCACCCGCGGATCCAGGATGACGACGATGCCCTTGTCCTGCCTGGTCCGGATGAGCCGGCCCACCCCCTGCCGCAGCTTCAAGATCGCCTCCGGCAGCGAGTACTCCGCGAACGGGTCGCCGCCCCGCTGCTCGATAAACTCCAGACGCGCTTCAGTGAGCGGATGATCCGGCACGGCAAAGGGAAGCCGGGTGATGATGACATTGGAAAGCGCCTCGCCCGGGACATCGACACCGCTCCAGAAGCTTTCCGTGCCGAAGAGGACGGCCCGCTCGGCCCGCTTGAACTCATCCACCAGCTTGTGGCGGGGCATGCCCTGGCCCTGCACCAGCAGGTTCCAGCCGGCATCCTTGAATGGCCCGGTCAATTTCTCCGCCAAGGATTGCAGGGTGCGATGGCTGGTGAAGAGGACAAAGGCGCGCCCCTGGGACATCTCGACGAACTTCTCGATGCGGCCTGCCAGTTCCCCCTCGAATGCCGCGTCCCGCGGGTCGGGCATCTTGCGCGTGATGTAGAGCTTCATCTGCCGCTCGTAATCGAACGGGCTGCCGATCTGCACGGCGCGGATATCCTCCCCATCCGCCCCGATGCGGGCGCGAAAATAGCCTAGACCCCCGCCGCTGCCCTTCTTGCGCTCCGCGACCGCGAGCGTGGCGCTGGTGAGGATCGAGCATTGGTTCTCCCGGAAAATGAGCGGCCGCAGGCAGGCGGCGATATCCAGCGGGGCGCTGTGAAGGGATAACCAGGATTGGGTTTTGCCGGATTTCTCGATCCAATAGACGGCCTCGCCGGAGGTCTGGGAGAGGAAATCCGCCAGCGCCAGCCGGGCCTCGCGCACCCGGCGGCCCATGTCCTGGATTTCGGCCTTCACGGTTTCATCCTCCAGCCCGCGCAGGACGGTGACGATGAGCGCCTGGAGCCGGGTGAGCTTTTCCGTGAGGGTATCCTGCACGATGTCCGGCTGGCGGACCCGGTATTCCCGGCCCTTGCGAAAATCGGAATGCGACTCCACCTCTTTGAAGAACGCCTCCACGTCATCCAGCAGCGTGGCGGTCTCCCGCACCCCCTCCGCGTTCCGCAGGACGGTAAAGAGGCCTTTCTTTGAGCGGGGATTGTAAAGCCGCTGCAATGCATGGCGCAGCCCGTACTGGGAAACGCTGAGCCCGATCTGCCGCGAGGCGACGGACTCCAGCGTGTGCGCCTCGTCAAAGACCACGAAGTCATTGGCAAACAGGTAGCCGCTGGTCTCCTCCGTAATCTCGCCGCGGCTGGCCAGGTTCACGAAAAAGAGGGTGTGATTGAGCACCAGCACATCCGCGGAAACGAAGCGCTTGCGGGCCTGCTGGTAAAAGCAGCGTGGATTCTGCCCGCACCCCTTGGCGGTGCAAAGGTGCTGCTCGCTGCAAACCTGCGACCAGACCTGGGAATCGGGCTCGACGGTAAAATCGCTCAGTGTCCCGTCCTTTGTCGTGTAACTCCACTCCCGGATGCGCTCCAGCTCCGCCATCTCCGGGCTGGTGAAGAGCTCCGCGGCATGCTGCACCGCGCGGTCCAGCCGGCTGCCGCAGAGATAATTCTGCCGCCCCTTCCACAACGCCGCCTCGAACTCCACCGGCAGGCACTTCTGGACGATCGGGATATCCTTATAGATGAGCTGCTCCTGCAAATTGATGGTGTGCGTGGAGATAATCGCCTTCCGCTTGTTCTCGACTGCGAACAGGACGGACGGCACGAGGTATGCCAGCGATTTTCCCACGCCGGTCCCCGCCTCCACCACCTGGTGCGCCCCATCCTCCAGCGCCCGGGCCACGGCCACGGCCATCTGCTGCTGCTCCGCGCGGTACTCGTAATTCTGCGCCCGGGAAAGCAGGCCGCCCGGGGCGAAAATATCGCTGACCCGGGAAACGAAGTCGCTGGGAATTTCCTCGCGCAAGGCGATCATGGAAGCTCAATTTTTACAGAAGGAGCCGAAGGAAGCAAAGAATACCCGGGTTTGACCGGGCACGGATTTTGCATACAATGCCCGCCCATGATGCGCCCGGTTCTCTTTTTCGCCGTCATTGCAATCTCCCTCGGCTCGCTTGCGGCGAGAGGGCAGGACTCCCTGTACGACTCCCGGACCGCCACCAAGGCGGACGAAGCGGTGCAGCACTTTCTGGGGCCGAAGGCCGGGAATCTCCATTATGACGCCCGGATGATCCGCGCCGCCCAGATCGCGATGAGCCGGGCTTACCCGCGCCCCACCTGGCGCTGCTGGCACTATGTGAAGGATGCGCTGGTCGATGCCCACGTGATCGACTCCCGCCCCTCGAGCCCCTGGGCCAAGGAGGCCGGCGATGAGCTTTGCCGCCGCTACGGTTTTGTGAAACTCAACGTCCGCAATCCGCTGAAGGCTCCCGTGGGCGCCGTCTGCGTCTATGGCGGGCCCGATGCGGGCCATGTGGAGATCCGCACGCCGTACGGTTTTGTGAGCGATTTCACGTCGCGCACCCCCTATCCGCGCCCCTTCCTGGGCGCCTATGTAAAGCCTTCGTAGCAAATCTGTTGCGGGATTCGCGCGGCTGCAAGGCATGAAAAGTGCCAGGGAGAGGCGAAATATGGTTGACGGGAAAACTCACTCCCTTATCCTGCGCGCCGTTTCCCTGGCTGATGAATCACCGCAACCTTCAGCTCATCCTCATCTTGTGCGCCACGATCCTTGCCGTTCCGTGCGCGTCGCACGCCTATACCTATACGTACTCCAACGGATCGCTGTACGACGCTCATTCGGCACAGACGCCTCCTTTTGAGCTGCGCTCCATTTTTGGCCCCCTCTCCGGCAGCATCCGCTATGACGCCCGGATGATCCACGCGGCGCAGATCGCCCAGGAGCGGGCTCACCGCCACTCGACCGCCCGCTGCTGGCACTCTGTCAAAAATGCGCTGGTGGATGCCAAGGTGATTCCCACCCGCCCCACCACCGAGTACGCGAAGCAGGCCGGCGTGGAACTTCAAGAGAAATACGGCTTTACGAAGATTCACGTGGCGACTCCGTATGACGCCCCGGTGGGCGCTGTGCTGGTGTACGGCGGACGGGGCGCCGGGCATGTGGAAATCCGCACGGCTACCGGTTTCGCGAGCGATTTCCTCTCTCCCACGCCTTCCCCGCGCCCCCTCCTGGGCGTGTACGTGAAGCGGTCTTAGGCTCGTCCCGCGGAAACTGGATCGCGCTCCGCCGATCCGGAACTCTGCCATCCCGGCTGGAGGTGGTGGTCCTCGATTTTCGGATCGATCCCAGAGGTCGATCCCCGTCGCGCCGCTTTCAGGCTTTGATCCACGGTTCCCCTCCGCGATTCCCTTTCGAGGATCGCAAATGGCATCGGAAAACTCCCGGTCCGGGGTGCGGATCAGTTCGCGGCGATCATCCCGTTCTGCCGGGCGTAATTGAACAGGCCGCCGGCATCGATGACCGGACGCACCTCGCCGAGCGGCTTGAGCTGGTAGGTCTCGCCATTCACGGTGAGAGTGTCTTTCTCGAAATCCAGGGTCGCCTCGTCGCCGGTCTTCACCTTATCGCACAGGCGGACGGGAGTATCGTAGGGATAAAGCTCCCCGGTGGCCACGCAGTTGCGGAAGAAGATACGCGCAAAGGACTCCGCGACAACCGCATGCACCCCGGCCGCGCCGAGCGCGATGGGCGCGTGCTCACGCGAGGAGCCGCACCCGAAATTTCGCCCGCCGATGATGAGGCCGTAAGCCGATTTCATCTCTCCCTCCGGCACCAGGGGCACCGGGTAGAGCGATTCCGGCAGGCCGGCCATGGCGTAGGAGCCCAGCTTCTCATACTCCTCGGCGATGGTGGGGACGAGTGTCAGGTATTGCGCGGGGATGATCTGATCGGTGTCGATGTTGTCCTTAACGACGAAAACCTTGGTGGTGACGATGTTTGGCATAGGAAGCGAATGGTGCGGGATGGGGATGATAGACGCGGTCGAGGCGCGGTTCAATAGCGGAAGGGGGGCGAGCCGGGGGGCGGCTGTGTCTCCGGATACGCCGGCAGCGGGACGCGCTGCGGGCCGGTGGGCTGCGTGTACGGTCCGGCACTGAACAAGCGGCGCCGGCGCGCTGCGGGGGTGGGTCCCGGCCTGGCAGGGTGCGGCGCGGGAGAAATCCGCTCTGTGGGCAGCCAGCCAGTCTGGCCTGTGCCGGCGATCGACACCTTGCTGTACCCATACTCATAACTCAGCATGGTGAGCTGCTGCCCCCGGCTGAGCGAAAAATCCGGCCCGCCGGCCTGGGCGGGGCCGAAGCTGTAAAAATCGCAATGATTCGCGGACACGACGTAAGGCTGCCCCGTGCGGTACGCAGCCCCCTTGGGCGTGGCGCACCCGGCCAGGAGCAAGGCGATTGGAAAAAGCAACGGGAGGCGCACGGCTTCCATCCGCGGCGCGAACTCAGCTCAGGAATTCGCGCGGATCGGTGATTGCACCCGTGAGGGCGGAGGCGGCCACGGTGTAGGGGCTGGCGAGGAAGACCTGCGACTCCTTGTTGCCCATGCGGCCGGGGAAATTGCGATTGGTGGCGCTGATGCACTTCATGGGCGTATTGAGGCGGCCGAAGGAATCGACCGGCCCGCCGAGGCAGGCGGCACAGGAGGCGTTTTCCGTCATGCGGACGCCGGCGCCTTCCAGCACCTCCCAGACGCTCTGGCCATTCCAGCGCGTGGTTTTCAGCTCCTCGACCACTTTGGTGGTGGCGGGGACGCCGTAGGTATCGATCTTCACGCTGCGGCCCTTGACGACCTGGGCAAAGGCGAGGAAGTCCGACGTCTTGCCGCCGGTGCAGGAGCCGATGTAGGCGCGGTCCAGCTTTACGTCGCTCATCTCCCTGGCCAGCTTGCGATTGCCGGGGTCCGGATGGCAGGCAACGGTCGGCTCCAGCTTGGAGAGATCGAACGTCTTATCGTACATGAAGGATTGCTCCGCATCCACCTCCACGGGGGTAAACTCGGACTTGGTGCCGTTTTCGCGCACACGCTCGTTGACGTATTCGAGCGTCTTCTCGTCGCACGGGAAGATGCCGTTCTTGCCGCCGGCCTCGATGGCCATATTGGCGATGGTCATGCGGTCATCCATGGTCAGGGAATGGACGCCGGGGCCCTCCCATTGCATGGCCCGGTAGGTGGCGCCGTCAAAGCCGATATCGCCAATGACATGGAGGATGACATCCTTTGCCATGACGCCGAGCGGCATCTCCCCTTCCAGGAAGAAGCGCATCGTCTCCGGCACCTTGATGAGCAACTTGCCCGTGCCGAGGATGAAGCCGGCGTCGGTATTGCCGATGCCGGTGGCGAATTGGTTGAACGCGCCCGCCATGCAGGTGTGGGAATCGGTGCCGAAGAGCACTTCGCCCGGACGCAGATGGCCCTTCCACGGCAGGGTGGTGTGGCAGACGCCGGTGTAATGGGAGCCGTGCTGCGCCTTGTACTGGCCTTTGGAGGCGTCGAATTTCCAATGCCCGTTCGGGTCGTCGATCACGTCGTAGAAATAGGGGATGTCCTGCTCTTTCACAAAATCGCGCAGGATATCGACGTTGCGGTTGGACAGGGAGTCCGCGGTGAAAATGTAGTGGTCCGGGATGATGACCACCTTCTTGCGATCCCAGACTTTCGCGTTCTGGCCAAACTCGCGCTTGAAGACGCCGATCGTGCCCGGCCCGCAAACATCATGGGTCATGAGCACATCCACATTCACCCACACATTATCGCCGGGCTGGACGTGAGCCTTGCCGCTGGCGCGCGCAAGCAGTTTTTCGGTCAAAGTCATAGGGAGGTAAAATCTCTCATCCTGCGCAGGAGGATTCAACTGAAAATCGAGACGCCGGGAAACGGGGAAACCAGCGGTTCCGCACGATGGGGAAATATCGACACGAAGGGGCCGAAACGCAGGCCGCCTTCAGGGGACCGTGGGCTGATGGCGAATTGCCGTTGCGAAGGGAAACCCCAGCCGCGGTTTCGAAAGAGGGGCTTCTTCGAGGTTTCAGGATCACTTTGACCCGTCAATCAGCGAGCGCTCAAGTTCCCCAATCACTTCGTCCAGCCACTCGCGCATCGGGACGCCGCGATACCTTTCGGGGCTGTAAAAGCAGCAGATACTCAGCATCGCTTTGTTGAGCTCCGGGCCTTGAAACTCCGCGAGGATTTGGCGCAGTTCGCCCAACGTATCCGCTCGGTTCCGGCGATCAGCATACTCAATATATTCCGCTACAATCTCCTCCGGCTCCGCATAGTCATCGTGCCAATCCAGATCAAAGCCAGAAAGAAACTGGAACGCATTTTCGAACCGCTCTATGTTTTTCATCCGAATATCATCCATGCTTGTTCGATCGGTTCTTTCGCGCCCTCATTCATCGCTGCGACTACTCTTTGAGCGACCGCTCCAGTTCCCCAATCACTTCATCCAGCCATTCGCGCATCGGGACGCCGCGATACCTTTCGGG
>DATAXI010000058.1:0-24051 GCA_036266845.1 Chthoniobacteraceae bacterium
GATCTCCCAGCACGGAATATTGCTGCCACAAAGACCCGGGCTGAACCGTAAGGCTGAGCGAATGAGCCGAGACGGAAGCCACCGTGGCCGTAACCGGCAAACCCTGGATGGAGGTTTGCGTCAGGTCCTCGATGACGTCGCCGGCCTGGATGTTCTCGGTCGAGAAATTCGATACCGGATCAATGATCGTCGTATTGGAATAGGTGGCCGCGTTCGGCGTGCCGGTGCCAATGGACAGGAAGGCAATCTGATCGCCCGCATGGTAAATGTCCTGCTGAACCAGAATCTGGTTTGGGGTGGCAGAATTGACGCTGGTGACGGTGGTGGTGACCGGCGTGCCGCCATTGGCGATTGTCGCGGTGATATCCTCGATCGTATCTCCGGGGACCACGCCCGCGCTGTAGAAATTCACATAGCTGGAAACCAGCACATCATTGCCGGGATTCGGGTCCTGAGCCGTGCCGGTATAGACGGAAGGCGAGCCGTTCAGGAAGGGGCTCGGGACGGTGACCGCGTAAGAGTCGTTAGCGGCAATGATATTGTTGGACAAAATCAATTCCGTGCTGGAAACGACGCTCGTAACCGTCGCCGCGTTGCCTGTGGTGACATTGTCCACGGTATCGCCCACCATGACCTGGTCGCCCGTAAAATTCGCGGTGGAATCCACCAGCTCTCCCGGAGTGGATGTGACCGCGGTGAGCCCCGTCACGTACAGCTCTTCTCCGCCGCTGACGCTGATGCTCGAAAGGCTGCCGCCGGCTCCCCCCTTGCCGGTAACCCCAATCGCTCCCCCCTGGCCGCCCTGGCCGGCGGTCACCTGCGAAATTGCGACCCGCGTGCCGACGTAAACGACATTTGATTCCGAACCACCGGCGCCGCCCTTGCCCCCGGCGACTTCCGCGTTGCCGCCGTTTCCGGCGGTAATGCTTATTTCCGCGGTATCGCCCTGCGGATGGGTCGCGGTCAGGAAATCGAGATTCGTAATCCGGACGCTGCTGATGGAGCCGCCCGCGCCGCCGGCGCCTTTGCCGGCAGTCCCGCCATTGCCTGTGGAAACAATGAGCCCGAAAGGCTGGATGGTCCCGGTGGAGAGGTCCAGGTGGGTCGAACCGAAGTCGGAATTCTCGACCGTGAGCCCGCTGATCGAACCGCCCGCGCCGCCCTTCCCGTTTGAGCCATTGCCGCCCGCGCCGGTGGAGACCACGAGGGAACCCACATGAAAATCGTCACCCGGAAGATTGCCGGAGGAGCCCAGCACATCGACCGTGCTGATTTTTCCACCCGCGCCGCCCGCGCTTACACCCGCGCCGCCGCCGCCGGAAAACACGTCGTAATTGAAGCCTGTGAGCGTCAACGCCGAGATCGCTCCGCCGGCTCCGCCAGCGCCCTTTGCGGTAGCGGGACCGCCGAGACCACCCATGATGAGGCCCAGCGTCGCGGTGGGGGAAATCGCGGAGCCATCGTCAGGGAGCCCGGTGGCGGGATCGACCAGAGGCAACGCCTGATTAATAATCTGCGAATTGAGCACGGACCCGCCGATGCCGCCCTTGCCGGCTCCCGTGCCGCCCGCGCCGCCGATGAGGCTGTACTCCGCGGTGGTGGAGCCCGCGAGATGCGGGGTCGCGGTGAGGACGTTGATATTGCTGAGGCTGCCGCCCGCGCCGCCGATATTGCCGGAGCCGCCCGCGCCGCCGATCACACTGACGTCATCCAGGATGAGGGTATTGGAAGGCTGGCTGAGGCTGGCGCTGCCGTAGTCCACATAGACCCCCTGCACGGAGCCGCCCGCGCCGGCTTTTCCGCTTCCAATTCCCGGGCCGCCGGCGCCGCCGTCGATATTGATGATGCTGTTAGGAGTGGTATCCGGCGAGGTGGATTGAGGACCATTGAGCACCACCGACGAGACCGAGCCACCCGCCCCTCCCATCCCGCCATCCCCCGCCTGTACGGTAAAGCCGGTCGTATCGTTAAGAAGCGTGAGGCCATGGATGCTGCCGCCGGCTGCTTTCAAGCCGCCATCGCCGAGCTCGATGAGATTGGTCGAGCCGACAACCACGTTGTACAGCGACGGCCCCGCGACCTTGGGGGCGACAAGCACGGCGCCCTGGCTGAGCGTGGTGTCGCCATGCAGAATGCCGTCATTGTTATTCGCGAAGGAGAAAGTCTGATTTACCCCGGCCGTGCCTGTGAGGATCTGGTTGACCTCTCCATTGGCTGAGAAGTGGGATACGGCGCCGCCGGCGTAAAACGTGCCGTTGATACCGCCTGAAATCGTGAGATTCGTCACGATATTGGCGAGCAGCGTCGTCGCGCTGCCCGGCGTTTCCGACGCGCCGCCCAGGGTGCCGGTGGCGTCGTTGTAATTGGTCACCACGTCGCCGTTGATGCTGTCGCCGATGGAAACCGAGACCTTGTTACCCAGCGCCAGACCGGTGAAGTAAGTGCTGTCCACCGCATCGGTGGCATGCGCCGGAAAACTGGTCGAGCCGGGATCGGTAAAGAATGCCACCACATTGCCCGCGGAGACATTGACAAGCTGCTGATAACCGACCGGGGTGGGAATCTCGAGAATCTCGCCCGCGGTCATGCGGATGAAATAAATCTCGGGACTCTGGCCGACGGTCTCCGCGATGGCGAGGTTGGCGGCCGAGAGCGATGGGTCCGCCGCATTGTAAAACTCGAGTACCTGGTGAGTTTTCGCGTTGGTTACCGAATCCGCGAAGGTAAGCGGGTTCAGGACCGATGTGCCGAAGCCAAGGATGAGCGTGCCATGGGCGACGGACGCGGGTGAAATGCGGTTTTCGAGCGGTTCGACTTGGGGGAGGGGTGCGGGGCGTCTCATGGAATCACAGGAATGGCTGCCGGGCTCTTCGACTCTCGACCATCAGCGCATCGATAGCCGGCTGCGCAGGCGCCACCCGGAAGTGGAGTAGCGCTGCCTGCCCTGAGGCTGGCCGAAGGTACGGTGCATGACGGATTCTGGGTGGTACAGACGAATCGCCTTTACAATGCCACGGCCTGCCCCTCTCGGGAGCTGGCCTTCCCTCAACGGAGGCCGGAATGCGTAGCGCGACTGACTGCTTTTTCGGTTGTGACTTCTGGCATGGCTCTTCCCGGTTGTAAAGTGCGGTGTGACGAAACAGCCTCCGTTTGGGACGAATCCGCACCCCATCCACGGGGTCCTGATATTGTAGCCAAGCTACTACCTGCTTCCGCCCAAGGGGTTGAGGCTGCCGGATCAGGCTTACCCCTGATCCCGGGCTCAGGCGCCGCCCCTGCCCGTGCCGCTCCGTGCGTAACGCCCGATACCGAACTCCCGCAGGATATGCTGCCAATGCCAGGAGACATCCCGCCTGCTGGGATACTTGCGTGCCATGCAGATAAAATGCCTGATTATCGAACTGATCTTCCGCATCGGGTCGGGTTTCGGAGGGGTTGGGCAGCCTTGGGCTTCACTGCGCGCCTACTCCAAAATCCACCTCCTGGTCAAGCATTATCGGGGCCATCTTTCCGCCTGTCCCGGCATCTTTTCGCCATAGCGTAGCTCGCAAAAATCCCATGCGCATTCCGGGATTCCATCGGAAAACGAATTCTGCAACATATTGCGGTACATGAACTCCCGGAGAATTATTTCCATCCTTGCGCTCCTGGCCATCGCGGTTCCGCTGCATGCACAAACGCCGTGGCGGGACCAATTTCTCCGCACGCTGGCGGCGATGGGAGCGCATAACTGGATCGTGGTGGCGGAGCCGGCGTACCCCCTCCCCAACTCCAACGGAATCGAGGTGCTGCCGACGGACCTGAGCCAGATCGATCTGCTCACGCTGGTGCTCAATACGCTGGCCAATACGCGCCGGGTACAGCCGACTTTTTACACGACCACGGAACTCCCCTTCGTGCTGGAGCGGGATGCAATCGGGATCGGCGCGTACCAGGCGCAGCTCTCCACGCTGCTGAAGGGCGGCCAGGTGTACGCGCTGCCGCAGGAGGAGATCGATGCGAAGCTGGACGCCGCCTCGCACAACTACAAGGTGCTGCTTCTAAAATCGACAACCACGCTGCCTTACACCTCAGTCTATATCGATCTGCGCAGCGGCTATTGGAACCAGCAGGCCGAGAACCGCCTGCGGGCCGCGATGCAGGCCAAGCCCGGCGGCCAGTAACTGCCGCAGCCGCTCCTCCGGCCCGCGGGTGACGAGCATCATCGCCATATTGCCCTGGCTCCAACTGGCCATATGCCAGCCATCGCGCGCGCCGAAGACGGGATGCCCCTCCGGTGGCGGGCTCGCGAGCGCATCGCGCTCCACCATCGCCAGGTGCACCAGTTCCCCGCCTGGCCCGTGGAAACAGATGATGGAGATGGGGTGCCCGTTCCATGAAAGCGTCTTGCACCCGAGGCTGGCCAGCCCGCGCACGCGCGCAGGCAAATCGGCCGCGCTGGGCGAGCCATTGCCGCGCAACCACTGCTGAAGCCGGGCGACATCGGGGGAGCGCACGTCAAAATTCTCGCGCCCGGAAACCAGGTCGCCCAGCGTGGCCAGCACCTCGCTGTTCCAGCCGCTGTTCCTGCGGCCTTCCACGGAGTACCAGAGCCCCGCACCGGCAAAGAGCAGCACCATGGCCGCGACGGCCCAGAGACGCTGCGGGCTGTACCAGTGCACGGGCCGGCTTACCCGCCCGCCGGCCAGGATGCGAGCGCGCAGGGCCGCAGGCGGCTGGATGCTCGCAAGCCGCGCGGCGATTGCGGCATCAAACCGCCGCTGTTCTTCGAACCACGCATTGAGCTCCGGATCGCGCGACGCGAGGTCGAGCGCTTCCGCGAATTCGAGTTCGTTCGATCCGCCCGGCGGGCACGAGCCCAGCAGGAACATCGCCTCCTTATGGGTCATCGGGCGCCTCCTTCCGCTGTGCGGCGCATGGGTATGATTTTCGCATCTCTTTCCTGTAAGAGTATTTTTCTCAGCATCATCTTCCCGCGAGAAAGACGGGACATGACGGTGCCGGCCGGGATATCGAGCATGGCCGCGATTTCCCGGTAGGAGAATTGCTCGAGGTAAAAGAGAGTGAGCGGGACGCGAAAAATCTCGTCGATCTGCCGCAGGGCGGCCACGACGGTTGCCCCATCGATGGAATCCGCCACGGACCCGCATTCGGCGGGCAATTCCGCCGTCTCCCCGTCCAGGTCCGCGTGCGGGAAGCGCGATTCCCGCCGGTGCATCCCGAGGAACTCGCGGTATAGCGTGGTAAAGAGCCAGGATTTCACCTTGCTCTCCTCCCGCAACTGGTGCCCGCGCGAGGCCCACAGGTAAAAGGTCTGCTGTGTGAGGTCCGCCGCCGCCGCCTCGCTGTGCGAAAGGCTGAGGGCAAACCGGTAGAGCGCCATGTAATGGGCATCGACGATGCGCTCGAAGTCAGGCGCTCCCATGTGCGGTCCTCCGGCAAAACCACCCCAGCGATTGCCATGTTTGAAACCAGGTCCGCACGCGCCCGGCCCAATCGACCGACGGGTCCGCATGGCGCAGGGCCGCCGCGCAGGCCGCGGAAAGCGTGCGCCCGGCGCGCAACGCCGCGAGGATGGCGTAGCCCTCCGGCTCCAGGCGCTTGAAGAAGATGCTATTGTCCTGCCGGTGCACGGCGACGAGCGTGCGCTTGCGGCGCGGGATGACCGGCCGTGCGGCCGCCGTGCGCCGCGGAGGCGCGGCGACCGCGTTGCTCGCATCCGCCCGCAGCGCGGTTTTTTTGAGCGCGAGCACGAGGTCGTCCACCGGCCATTGGCAGTCGAGAATGGTCAGGTGCGGCTGCAATTTCACCCGCAGCTTATCCGGCCCGGCATCCAGGATGTCATCCTGCGTCAGCGGCGGCAGCGCCGGCCCGTCGAACGCGACCACCTGAGCCCACTCGAAGCGGGCCATCTCCGCCGCCAGCTCCGCCCGCGGCCCGGCCTGCGCCGGCTCCTCCTGGATGAAGCCCGGCAGGCGGCTCCCGAGATTGCGCAGGCTGAAGGAGGCGGAGGGAAACTTTGCGAGAAACGCGGTGGCCAGCTTCATGAAACGCCGGTCGCCCATGACCGCGCGGACGCCGGGAAAATCGTCGTAGAGACAATCGAGCACGCGAAACCAGTAGGAGCGCGCGTAAATCTCCAGCCGCTCGGAGGAGGTGAGCCGGTCGTTCGGCTTCACGAACTCCGCCGCGACGCTCGCCATGCTGCGCCCGTCGCTCCAGCGCGGTTGCAAGCGGTCGCCGGCGGTGAGCGGCCGGTAGAGCGCCTCCGCCATCACGCGCTGGAACTGCCGCAGCTCGCGGACGCTCCCGATCTTATGCGGCAGCAGCCGTGGCCGGGCGGCCCGCGTGCTCGCCGAGGAATTGGGTGGCTTTGAGCGCTTCATTATGGACTTCGTCGAAACTCGGGATGCGATCGTCCCATTCCAGCAGCGTCGCGGACCGTCCGCAAAGCTTGATCGCATGCGCGTACATTTTCCACACGGGATCGAGCACGGGGTGATCGTGCGTGTCGAGGATGTACTTTTTAAATTTGGAATGTCCCGCAATGTGGATCTGCCCCACGCGATGGTGCGGGACATTGTCCAGGTACTCGTAGGGATCGAAACCGTGATTCTTCGCCGAGACGTAGATGTTGTTTACATCCAGCAGAATCCCGCAGTCGGCCTGCTCCGCCACCTCGCTCAGAAATTCCCACTCCGTCATCTCCGATTGATGGAACTCCGCGTAGCTGCTGACATTCTCCACGCACACCGGCACCTCCACGAAATCGCGCACGTGGCGGATCTTCGCCGCCGTATGTCTCGCGACCGCGAACGTGTAGGGCATTGGCAGCAGATCGTGTGTGAACGTCCCATCCACGCTGCCCCAGCAGAGGTGATCGGACAGCCACGGGGTATGGGTGCGGCGCGTCAGGGTCTTGAGCCGCTTCAGGTGCTCGCGGTCCGGCTTGTCCGCGGAGCCGAAGTACATGGATACCCCGTGCTGGACGACGCGGTATTGCTCCAGAATCCTGTCCAGCACCTCCAGCGGGCGCCCGCCGTCCACCATGAAGTTTTCCGAGATGATCTCAAACCAATCCACGACCGGCTTTTTCTCCAGGATGTGCCGGTAATGCGGGACGCGCAGGCCGATACCGATTCCGTAATCGGTATAATTATTGAAAGGATTGGCAGGCATGGGTCTTTTCGTCACCCCGGGGTCGGACCGGGGAAACCTGTAAAGATGCGGCGGGGGCTATTTGCTGCCGTCGGTGGCGCAGCCGCCCTTGCCCTTGCAGGAGTTTTTGGCCTTGCAGCCGTTGTCGCCGGCTTTGCAGCCGCCCTGGCCCTTGCAGGCATTCTGCCCCTTGCAGGAGTGCTTATCGGAGCTGCTGTCGGCCGCGATGACCCCGGCATGGTGAAGTTGGAGACTGGAGGGGATGGGCTGGGCGGCCTGCACGCGGGTACCGGCGCCAGTCATGAGACCGGCAATCGCGGCGCCGGCGAGCAATGCTTTATGATTCAGTGTTTTCATAGGTTTGTTTTGTTTTTTTGATTTGCCCGCATCGGAGACGCTCACCCGAGCGACTCCGCCGCGGACAAAAGCTTTGAGGGAAGAATCTCGTTCTATATTCCCGCGAAATGATTTTTCAGGCCGCCGCCGGCGTTTCCATTGCCCGGCGCTTCCGCTTCAGCCACAGGCCGATCACGCCGTCCACCGAGAAGATTCCCGGCCCGAAGAGGAAGACAATCACCGCCGCCATCAGAAAGAGGAAGGGATCGGCGGTGACAAAATCGTCCGGTTTGCTGAAGATATTTTTCACCGCATCGGGGCTGGCCGTGATATAGGCGACAATCATGGTAATGATGAGCGGTATGGTGGTAATGCGGGACGCGACTCCGGCCAGGAGCAGCAGGCCGGCGCAACATTCGGTGTACCCTGCTAGATACGCATTGAACCGGGGGTACGGGATGCCCAAACTTTGAAAAAATCCGGTGACCTTGGCGATATTCCCGAGTTTTCCCTCGCCGGTAATGTGAAATTGCCATCCCCAATAGAGCCGGATGACCAGCAGAAACGGGTGCTGGAGCCAGGAGGCGGCGCGGATTATCCATCCATAGACAACCTGCGCCAGGCGAAGAAGCGTGTTCATCAGTAGGTTGCTGTGAGAGTTGCCGAGCCCGCAAATTATTCCCGATGCCGCGCACGGAGTAAAGCGCGGGAAGCTATTCCGACGCCCTTTTCATTGCATCGGCGGCTGCCCGCATCTAATCAGTGATCCCTATGCTTAGCGCCGGAATCGTCGGTCTCCCCAATGTGGGCAAATCCACCCTTTTCAACGCCGTTACCCGCACCCGCAAGGCGCAGGCGGCCAATTACCCCTTTTGCACCATCGATCCCAACCAGGGCGTGGTGATCGTCCCCGACCCGCGGCTGGAGGCGCTGGCGGAGCTGTCGCATTCCAAAAAAGTGGTGCCGGCAGCCATCGAGTTCGTCGATATCGCGGGCCTGGTGCGCGGCGCGAGCCGGGGGGAAGGGCTGGGCAACCAGTTTCTCTCCCATATCCGGGAGGTATCCGCCATCGTGCAGGTGGTCCGCTGCTTTGAGGATGCGGATGTCCACCACGTGGCCGGTTCCGTGGATCCGGTGCGGGACATCGAGGTGATCACCACGGAGCTGGTGCTCGCAGACCTGGGCGCCATCCAGAAGCGCGCGGAACGGCTGGTGAAGAGCGTCCGCGCCGGCGACAAGGTGGCAAAGGCGGAAATGGCCGTGTGCGAGAAGCTGCTGCCGCATCTGGATACCGGCAAGCCGGCCAATACGCTGACCCTTACCGACGAAGAGGCGAAGATCGCGAAAGGCTTTTTTCTCCTTACCTCCAAGCCGGTCATCTTTGCCTGCAATGTGGCTGAGGCCGACCTGGCCAACCTGGGCGCCGAGATCGATGCAAGGCAGGAGGAGGAAGGGGGCCTGCCAAAGGATACGCTGACGGAGACGCATCCCGCCTCGCGCTACGTAAAGGCGGTACAGGATTACGTCCGCACCCACCTGGCGACGGAAGCGGTGGTCATCTCCGCGCAGATCGAGAGCGAATTGGTCGATCTTCCCGAAGCCGAAGCAAAGGAGTACCTCGCGGGCCTCGGCGTTTCTGAAAGCGGAGTCGGCTCCCTCATCCGCGCGGTTTATCACCTGCTGGGCCTGCGCACCTACCTCACCACCGGCGAAACCGAATCCCGCGCCTGGACCATCCACGCCGGCGATAAGGCCCCAGCCGCAGCCGGCGTGATCCACAGCGATTTCGAGCGCGGCTTCATCGCCGCGGAGGTGGTCCACTTTGATGAATTGATCCGCCTGGGCTCCTCCGCCAAAGCCCGCGAAGCCGGCAAGCTCCGCATCGAGGGCAAGGAATACGTCGTTCAGGACGGCGACGTTGTGGAATTCCGCTTCAACGTCTGATCCCCGCCCATACCTACGGCACTGCTAAGCGAGTCTACCTTTAGATTTAGCCTCGCGATATCCTAAGTACTTTTTGGCCAGAATATCGAGAACTGTGTCTCATGTTTACGCTCCGCCCTAAGTAGGGCGAGCATTTTTTCCTGCGGGTAAAGCATCTTGAATGCTTCATCATAGCTTTCATCCAATTTGGCCAGTTGGACTTCGCACAGCGGAAGTAGTTTTGGGAACATTGTGGGACTCAGAGCTAAATCCTGCACCTTTGAATTTATGTTTATGTCCCCTGTAGCCGCGTCAAATTTCACCGAGATTGTTATACTGGCCTTGGCTGTAGCGTCCGTATGTGCATAAAACGTATTGCGAATTGCAATCAAGCTGTCATGGGTTTCCCTTAGCTTAGGTTTGTCAAAGCGAGTAAACTTTACCGGCAATACAATCATATTGTCGGATTTCATGAAGGGCCGGGAGTAAAGAATCACAACAGCCGTGGAAAGCGCTTGGTGTAACGGGTGCCCAAAGTGATACGCCTCCTTTATATAATGCTCTGCTATTTCCTTTGCACCTTGAAATGCATTTCTAGCGAACGCGAAAGCCCATATCTGCCTTTTTAGGTGCTTTTCTCGTTTTTTTCTTTTCTGTTCATCGTCCATACCCCAATTTCTACCATATTCGCACCTGTCTCGCGGAGGCCATTTTCCATATTTTGAACCGCGGACCCCGCTCCCTGAGGAAAGCTTTCACAATATCGACGGGCCTTGATATCTCCCACCGCCTTGCGCCAAAGATGTCTAACGCGGATGCGGCAACCGTTCGGAAGGTTTAGCTTCCCGCTCAGAAAGGTTATCGTGTGGGAGCAGGAGGGTGCTGTGCCTAAGGGGCCTCACTGCGCGCCGGGACGCTAACAAATCTTTGTATAGACGCGAAACGAATACAGCGGTAATGCGTTCTTCTTATCTGTAGTCGCACAGTTCCGGGATCCGTACACTCGAACTGCTTCATTTCGGGTTCCCCTCTTGCATGAAACAGGGTTTTCAACGACGACGAGCCCCAAGCAAAAGCAGCCAGGAAGAAAAACCTCGATGTCGCGTTGATTAGACATGATCTTGCAAGGCAAACAGCGGGATTAAGTCACTCAGAAATAGACAGAAACGATTTTACAAGCCGGGAGCGTAACCCATAACGAGGCGTTTCGTTATGGGAAAGCTACCGTCCCCGCGACGGTCCCACTTAGAAATACGCCGCCGGAAGCCGATGGTTCATCCTGGTAAACGATTCCGGTAAATGGAATGCGGGCGTTTCCGCCCGCCGGGATAAAGCTGCCGGTATAAGTGCCGTTTTTGAGGTCGAGTTTCAGAGCCAGTTTATCCGAGGTGGGATCAGTGACCATCGCCGCGCCTTTGCTGCTCACATCGATCGTGTGCTCGATTGGATTGATGCCCGCGCCGGAGAGGCTTAGATTGTAACCCGCCGCGGTTAGTGCGGGCGCGGTGAAAGCCGAGCCGTAAAAGGAGACCTGCCCGTCGAATCCCGCCGCGAAGGGCTCCGTGGTTTTCGCTTGCGGGGGCTTGGTCCATCGCAGCGTTCCATCGCAATCGCTATTGGTACCCGATTCAAAGGTGAACTCTCCAATAATCGCCCCGGGGTCCTTGCCGGCATACAATTCCTGGTAAACGGTTACGGACTTATCCTTGTGCACGTGCGCCTTGACAGTGAACGCGGACCCATCCCCCAGCTTGCCGTGGATGGTTGATATCCCGGCCACGCTCACACTCAGCGTTGCCCATCCCTGCCCTTGCGGCAACCCGGACGCCACCGGCAGAATCGCGGTATAAGCGCCCGTCTCCGGCGCCGGCGATTGCCTGGTGTAAGTGTCATATTCCTTGGCCGTCACGGAGTAAGTGGTTGTCCCGTCATTGATGGTGCCGCTGATTGTCCCTGTTCCGTTATTACTTTGCAGCGATACGGTAAGAGTTACCGTCTTGCTCAACTTGACCGGCCCGGCAAAGGCGCCATTGGTAAATTTGCCGGAAAATGAATAGCTATGCTGCGGCGTCTTCAGCATTGCCGTAAAGGCGTCCGTCGAGCGGACGTTTACATTGATATAACCGGCATTGGAGCCGGAAACCGTCGCCAGCCCATCGTGCGTGCCTGCCAGGCCGATTGCGGGGATTGCCAGGAAGGCATCCACCTCTCCGCTCGCCAGAGTTCCATATCCCGCCACGAGTCCATCGTCATTGATGGCCACCGCGTCATCCAGGGAAACAAAGTCCGCCATGTTCCCCGGTTCCACCAGCGTCTGCAAACTGGCATAGAGAACGCCCCCGACATAGACGGCCGCGACTGAATTGTCATCAGTATCGCTCGACGAGCCGGCCACATCCCCCTCGCTATTGATTGATTCGGGCGCGATCGCACCAATCTTTTTGATGGCGCCGCTGGTATCAATGTAACCAAAGCCTTCGGTTTCCGAATAAGCCACGCCTGCGACTTGCCCGGAGTCATTAATGGCATGGGCATCGCTGTAAATAATACCGGAGCCGAGTTTGTCATTGATGTCGGTTACATCGCCGTTTGCGTAAATCGCGGCGTGATCATCACTGCCGGAGGTGCGCACCTTGCCCACGACCGTGCCGCTGTTGTTGATCGCCTCGCCGGTGCTGTTCAGGCCGCCATTGATGGTGCCCAGATCGGTGAACGTCCCGTTCGAATCATAAAACGCATGCTCCTCCGCATCCCCGGAGGTGTCCACCATGGTCGTATCGGCCGTGCCCGCCACGTCTCCCGCGTTGTTCACCGCGCTGGCGATACTGAAATCATCGTTCGCGGTATCCGCGCCGGGAAAGGTGCCGAGGTCGTAAACCTGCCCTTCCCGGTAAAGCGCCGCGTGCTCCGTGGTGTAACCGGTCCCTTCCACGAAAACCCAACCTGCGATATCGCCACTATCATTCATGCCCGCAGGCATGAATTCCGGAGCGTTGAGCAGCGTGGTGGTGCTTCCACTATATAAAAAGGTTCCGGTTGATCCGCTGACTTCGTTGACGTAGCCGACCACTTCCCCGGAGACGTCGATGCCGGTCGGGTAAGTTCCGTACCCGACTCCGGGGTCCACCGCTTCGCCGATATTAATGATCACATAGGAGATCCCGGCACTGGCCGTGAAGGGCGCCAGCCCCAAAATAAAGACGAAGCTGATCCATCGAATCATCAGATGTTGAATAAGGAAATTGTGGTTCGGTTTCATTGCGCGCTGATTGCCACCCCCCGGGGGGGGTCCCGGATTATCCTTGGGGGCTCCGGTTTGGCAAGCCCGGCCCGGCAGAATCACCGGGCCGGCGCCTGGCGGAGTACCCATTGGAGCGCTGGCAAGGGAACCGGCTTAAAAGGTTTGCGCCGCTCCCGGTAAATTTCGGGTTTCGAATTTCCCGAATCGCGCTATGGTGCCCGCTTCCGATGAGATTTTCGCGGGTTTCGCTTTCCTTACTATTCCTTCTCTCCCCGGCGCTGCTGGGGGATGTCCTCCCCACCCCGCCGTCCGCGGCCACCACGCCGGCCATCCCGGTGCCATCCATCCACAGGAGCCTCGCCCGGATTACCACCACCTCCCAGGACCCGAATTACCGGGAGCCGTGGGCCTCGGGCCAGATATCCGAGGCGGTCGGCACGGGCCTCATCATTGACGGGGAGCGCATCCTGACGAACGCCCATGTGGTGAGCAATGCGCGCTTCCTGACGGTGGAAAAGGAGGATGACCCGCACAAGTACACCGCCAAGGTGCAGTTCATCGGCCACGATTGCGACCTGGCGGTGCTCAAGATCAACGAGCCCGGCTTCTTCAAGAACACGGTGCCGCTGGAACTGGGCGGCATCCCGGAGATCGAATCGACCGTGGCGGCGTACGGCTACCCGGTGGGCGGCGACCGGCTTTCCGTGACGGAAGGCATCGTCTCGCGGATCGATTTCCAGACGTACACCCACTCCGGGGTGGATTCCCACCTTGCGATCCAGATCAGCGCGGCGATCAACCCCGGCAACTCCGGCGGCCCCGTCATGCAGCATGGCAAGGTGGTGGGCGTCGCCTTCCAGGGCTATAGCGGAGACGTGGCGCAAAATGTGGGCTATATGATCCCGGTGCCGGTCATCGAGCGCTTTCTCAAGGATATCTCCGACGGCCATTACGACGGATACATGGACCTCTCCGTCACCACTTTTCCCCTGCAAAACCCGGCGATGCGCCATGCGCTGGGCCTGGCGGATGACGACCGCGGCGTCATGGTGAGCAACGTGGCGGCGGAGGGCTGCTCCGATGGCGTGCTGAAGGAAGGCGACGTGCTCATGAGCATCGACGGGCACGACATTGCGAGCGACGGCTTCATCATGCTGGACGGCGCGCGCGTGCAGATGGCGGAGGTGGTGGAGCGGAAATTCAAGGGGGACTCGGTGAATCTGCACATCATCCGCGATCACAAGGAAATGAATGTGACGGTGAAGCTGGAGGCCTCCTGGCCTTACCTGATGCAGGCGAACACCTACGACGCTGCGCCGCGCTACGTGGTTTACGGCGGCCTGCTCTTCCAGCCGCTCTCGAGGAATTTCCTGGAGGCCTACGACATCGACGACCTGCAGGTCCGCTACTTCTATGACTTTTTCCTCGAGGATGAACTCTACAAGGAGCATCCGGAGGTCATCGTGCTAAGCGCCATCCTGCCGGACCCGATCAACACTTACCTTACCGATTTCCGGGACGGGATCGTCGATGAAATCAACGGCGTGAAAGTGCGCACGCTGGACGATCTGGCCAATGGGTTCCGGGCTCCGGCGGACCAGTATGTCATCAAACTGATCGGCATGGGCCGCCCATTGGTGATCGATCGCGCGGCAGCGGAGGCTGCGCGGCAGCGGATCGACCAGCGTTACAATGTGGTGAAGGAAGAAAACCTGAGGGATTGATCTTTTTCATGAAGCCGTTCCGTTTTTCCCTATTGCTCCTGCTTGCCGCAGCCGCGCCGCTCCTGGCCACGCCCGAGGGCGCCACACCGGGCAAGATGGTGCCCGTGGTGCGCGTGAACGCCACCAGCCAGTCCTGGGACTTTTTCCACCCCTGGACCAAGCATGCGCCGGTATCGCACCGCGGCCTGGGCGCCGTATTGTCGAACGGCGAGGTGCTCGTGACGGCCGAATTGGTCGAGGATTCCAATTACGTGGAACTGGAACGGGCCGAAAGCGGCGAAAAAGTGCCCGCCACGGTGGTGGCCGCCGATTACGAGGCGGACCTGGCGCTGCTGAAACCGACGCAGGCCGGTTTCCTCAACGGCATTACCCCGATGGAAATTACCGATGCCGGAGTGGGCGATCACCTGGCTGTCTGGCAATTGGAAAACACGGGCGCGCTCCTCATTACCGATGCGCTTCTGACGACCGTGGAAGTGGGCCGCTACCCGGAGGAGGATCTCGCGCTGCTGAACTACCAGTTGACCACCTCCCTGCAATACCGGGACGGCAGCTTTACCCTGCCGATCGTGAAGGGCAACAAGCTGGCCGGCCTGCTGCTGCGCTACGATACCCGCACGCAAAATGCCGACGCGATTCCCGCGGCGGTCATCGAGCATTTTCTCCACGATGCGGCGGGACCGAAATACAACGGCTTCCCGAAGGCGGGCCTGCTTTTTTCCCCGGCGCGCGACCCGGAATTGCGCCAGTACTGCAAGATACCCGCCCTGGTGCCGGGCGGTGTCTTCATCTCTCACGTGGAGCCGAACGGCCCCGCGGAAAAAGCGGGGGTCAAGGTGGGCGACATTCTGCTGGAAGTGAACGGCAAGAGCGTGGACCAGGATGGCAATTACCTGGACCCGAAGCACGGCAAGCTCTCGCTCATCAACCTGGTCTCGCTCGAGACGGTCGGCACAAAGATCCCATTCAAGCTGTTGCGCGACGGCAAGGCGATCACGGCCAACCTCACGCTCGATCACAAGGCGGCGGATGCCTATGTCATCCCGCCCTATGTCATCGATAAAGCGCCGGATTATTACGTGCTGGGCGGCCTGGTGCTTCAGGAGTTGTCCCGCCAGTACCTCAAGGAATGGGGCTCCGATTGGATGAAGAAAGCGCCCGAGCGGATGGTCTATTACGACCGCTACCAGT
The DNA here is from genome assembly GCA_036266845.1 of Chthoniobacteraceae bacterium. GTDB lineage: Bacteria > Verrucomicrobiota > Verrucomicrobiia > Chthoniobacterales > Chthoniobacteraceae > DATAXI01. The sequence continues at coordinate 15,574 of DATAXI010000058.1, forward strand.
CCGATCTCTTCCAGGGCACGGGGATCGAGCACCTGGTGATCCTCTCGCAGGTGCTGCCCACCCAGGATACGCTGGGGTACGAGGACCTAAGCGGGCTGATCGTCACGAAGATCAACGATGTGCCGCTCGCCAGCTTTGCCGATGTGCCCCGCGCGCTCGCCCATCCTATCAACGGCTTCGACAAGGTCGAGTTTGAGGAAAGCCCGAAGGTGATCTACCTGGATGCGAAGCAGGTGGCCAGTCACGCGGACGATTTGCAAAAAGTTTACGGCCTGCCGGCGATCAGCCGCATCGAATAACGTGAAAGGAAACTGGGGCGCGATCTTCGATTGGGACGGAGTCGTGATCGACTCCTCGCGGCAGCATGAGGAAAGCTGGGAGCGCCTTGCGCGGGAAGTGGCGCGCCCGCTGCCGGAAGGGCATTTCAAAGCGGGATTTGGCCGAAAGAACGAGTTCATCATCCCGCAAATCCTGCAATGGGAGACTGGCCAGGAGGCGATCCACCGGCTCTCGCTGCGGAAAGAGGCGCTCTACCGGGAGATCGTGCGCGAGGGGGGGCTGGAGCCTCTGCCCGGGGTGAAAACCTGGCTGGAACGGCTGGCGGCGGCAGGCATTCCATGCGCGGTCGGCTCCTCGACTCATCGCGAGAACATCGAGGTGTCCCTGGATGTTCTCGGGCTGCGGGAATATTTCCGGGCCATCGTCTCCTCGGAGGATGTGAGCCACGGGAAACCCGATCCCGAGGTTTTCCTGAAAGCGGGCGAGAAAATCGGCGTGCCGCCGGAGCGCTGCGTGGTCTTTGAGGACGCGCACGTGGGAATCGAGGCGGCGCATCGCGCCGGGATGCGGGTGATCGCGGTCGCGACCACCAATCCGCTGGGCGATCTGGGCGTGGCCGACCGGGCGGTGGAGCGGCTGGATGAATTGACCGTCGAAGCGGTTGGGGCGTGGTTCCCATGACACGCCACCTGTTCATCGCCACTCGCAACCGGCATAAGACCGGCGAGTTTGCGGCAATCCTCGGGCCTGGATGGACGGTGGAAGATATATCGGAGCGGAAGGATCTGCCCGAGCCGGAGGAAACCGGGGCGACATTTGAAGAGAATGCGCTCATCAAGGCGCTCGCGGCGTCGGAGGCCATCGAGGGGGTGGTGCTTGCGGATGACTCGGGCCTGGAGGTGGACCTGCTGGATGGCGCTCCCGGCGTGCGCTCCGCGCGCTATGCCGGGCCCAAGGCGACGGATCAGCAAAACCGGGAACGGCTGCTGGCAGAGCTTTCGCACTTCAACCATGCCGCGGAGGAGCCGGTCGCGGCGCGGTTCCGCTGCGTCATTGCGATTGCGGAAAACGGACGGAAGCTGGCCACATTTTCCGGCAGCGTGGAGGGGCGCATCGTGCTCGCGGAGGCGGGCGCGGGGGGCTTCGGATACGATCCGCTATTTATCCCCGAGGGTTTTAGCGAGACTTTTGGAGAACTGGACGCCGCGACGAAAAACTCGCTAAGCCACCGAGCCCGCGCGATGGCGGAAGCCATGAAATGGCTGACCGGGCGTTAACTCTGAAGCCGTTAACGCTGTTAACACGGAACGTCCCCTTACAGGCCGGAGGCCGCGGCGGCTGCGGGAGCCAGGGAGTAAAGGTCCGTTACGCTGCCATTCGCCAGGATGATGAGATTGCCGGTTCCGTGGACGTTCCCCCGCTCGGCAAACCAGGGCTGCAGGGGCCACTGGTGGGGGGATAGCTGTTTCGAGTCGTACGGCATCGCAATGTAATCGGCCCGGTAATTCTCCGGCTGGGTGATATCCGGCCCGCCGAGGCTGCGCTCGATGGTGGGGCAAATCCAGCATTGCCGCGTCACGCCATAGGGCATGTAGGTTTCGATCCACGCCTCATCGTAAGCGTGATTGGCCTGGTTGAGCAGGGCGGGATTCACCTGCGGCCAATGCTTGGTATCCTGCAAGTAAGCCGAGGCTCCCGTATAGAGCTGAACCAGATTTGAGGTGCAGTTGATCCGCTCGATATGCGCCCGCACCTCCGCGAACACAGGGAACGAGAGCATCGCGAGGATGGCGATCACCGATATCACGGTGATGATCTCCACCAGAGTGAAGCCCCGGGAACGCGGGTCGCGGGATGGTTTCATGGCGATACTGGCCGCGAATGCGGCTTCAAGACTTCCTCTCTGCAAACGGCTTGTCAGTGCGAACGGCCTTTTAGGAGCCGGTGGTGCTGGCGGTGGGCGCCACGTTGCTCTGCTCGAAGCCCTCGATTTGGAAGGTGACCTGTTCGGTGATGATCGGGGTTCCGTTGGACCCGCTGACGAATCCCTCAGTCACATTGATCTGCGAGGTTCCGGAGAGATCGACTCCAAAACCCCCGACGCTGTTGGAATCCGCCACCGCATCGGCATCGAAGGATCCTTGCGCGCTCGCCGTGATATCAGTCGAAGTCAAATCACCCGCGGCGTCGTAGGTGCTGAAAGTGTAATTGAACGTGGCATTCAGGATGCCGACGATTCCCGCGCCTTCGGACGAGTCTGGATTCGGGACGGCCTGGATGGTGCCGCTGAAGGTGTTACCGTTTGAGAAGATGACTGCCGCGCCGGAGCCGATGCCCGTTTGCGGGATACCCAAGGTGAAGAGGCCCAGGGAGTTGGTTCCAAAATCCGTGGCGGACGCGACCAGCAGGTTATCCTGGGTCGGCACCAGCACGCCGGCGTAAACACCGAACAAGTTCTGGCTGGAAACCGACGGATTGTAAGTGTACCGGGCCATGACCTGCGCCTGCACGAGGATGAAGCAAAGTAGGGATACCAGGAGGAATTTGGAACGCATACACCGCAACCATATGCGGCCCATCCAGGAAGTCAATCGGGGATTGAAGCAGCCAGGGCCGATCCTGGCACTGAGCCTGCTTTCAATCGTTCTCCGTGAAGCCGTTATCGCTCCTGTTTTTTCTTCTGTTGGCACCGCTTTTCTGCCGGGCGGCGAGCGACTCCGCCATTCTGGACGAGATAAACCTGGCCCGCACCCAGCCGCAGGCCTACGCCAATATCGTGGACGGACGGATGCGAGCCCTCCCCGGCGCCGACGAACGATGCGTGGAGGAGGCGGTCGCCTTTCTGCGCCGGCAGCGCCCACTCGAACCGCTCCAGACTGTGACGGGGCTGAGCATGAGCGCCCGCGATCACGTGACCGACCAGGGCGCCACGGGGAATATCGGCCACCGGGGGTCCAACGGAGGCACCCCATGGTCCCGGATGGCCCGCTGGGGCCAGTGGACCGGACGCGCCGGCGAGAATATCTCCTACGGCTACTCTGATGCCCGCACGATCGTGGTCACCCTCATCGTGGATCAGGGCGTGCCGGATCGCGGCCACCGGAAGAATATCTTTTGCCGCGACTTTAAGGTGGCGGGCGCCGCGTGTGGCACGCACCCGGTTTACGGGGCCATGTGCGTGATCGACTTTGCGGAGGGCTTCCAGGACAAGGGGCAGAAGGTGGCCATGGTGGCCACCCACTGGCGCGACGACGGCTGGTAGGCCTACCCGCCGCGCAGCTTCACCAGCCTGTAGCGGTCATCGTACTGGCCGCGCGCGTGTTGCCGGCAGCAATCCAGACAGGCCACGGCCCGGCGAAAGGGGCGCACACGGTCATACTCCCTGCGGCAGGCAGGGCAGCGGTAACGGTAACGGCGGCGCTGGCGGGTGCGGGGCAGCGGGAGATCGTGGCACCGTTTTTCATCCGCCAGGCCAAGGTCCCGGCAGGCCTGCCGCCACTCCGGGCCATGGGGATCGATGCGGCGGCGGCCCGCGCGAAACCGGGCCACGAGGTGGGCCAGCTCATGCCGCAGGGTCTTGTCCACCTCCTCCATGCCAAAATTGATCAGGCGCGGGTTCATCCGCACGAGGCAATGGGTGTAATAAGCCTGACCGGCAGTGGTCCGCAGCCGGGAATGCCAGCGGACCTTTACCTCCGCCGCGAGTCTGGAGCAGCCGATGCCGCGGAGCAGGGCGCGCGCAGTCTCCTCCAGATCGGGAAGCGCCCGGGGCTTTTCCCCACCCTGGGCGGGTACCTCCACCGGTTTCGGCGCCGCGTGAAGCAGGGAGATGAAATCGAGCTGGCGGAGGTTCACGCGGGTTGATCCTGCTGGAGCCGCGCGATGATGCGCGGCAGGAGGGCGATGGTCCGCTCGATCTCCTCCGGGGTGTTCCATTTTCCGAGCGAAAACCGGACGGTGGCCTGTGCGGTCTCCGGCGGGCGGCCCATGGCGATAAGGACGTGTGAGGGAACGACGGAGCCCACCATGCAGGCGGAGCCGCTGGATGCGCAGACGCCTTCGAGGTCCAGGTTGATCAGCAGGCCTTCGCCTTCCAGGCCCGGGAAGCTGACGTTGAGGGTATTGGCCAGGATGTGTTCCGGCCGGCCGTTGCGAATCGCCGGCGGAAAGGCCTCGCGCACGCCGCTCCAGAGCCGTTCGCGCATTGCGGCAAGCCGGGGCCGCCCGGTTTCCATGGCGGCGGCGGCCATCTCCGCGGCGGCAGCCATGCCGGCGATTCCCGCCACGTTTTCCGTACCGGGCCGGCGCTGGTTTTCATGAGCGCCGCCGTGTTGGATATTCTGGATCGGCACGCCTGCGCGCAGCCACAGCACTCCCGCTCCGGCGGGACCGCAGAATTTGTGCGCGGCGAGCGAGACCGCATCGTAAAGCGCAAGGTCCAGCGGCTCTTTCCCGAAGGATTGAATCGCATCGGTATGAAACAGGACGCCCCGCTCGCGGCAAATGGCGGAAAGCTCCGGCATGGGTTGCAGCACGCCGGTCTCGTTATTGGCCGTCATGATGGAAACCAGGGTCGTCTCTGGGGAGATGGCATCGCGAAGCTCTCCGGGATCGATTAATCCATCGCCGTCCACAGGCAGCCATGTCACGCGGAAGCCTTCGTGTTTCTCCAGATAATCAAAAGCGTGCAGCACCGCGTGATGCTCCGTGGCGGCGGTGATGAGGCGCCGCCCGCGCGATGCATGAGCCCGCGCAAGGCCGAGGATCGCGAGATTGTCCGCCTCCGTGCCGCCGCTGGTGAAGATAATCTCGTGCGATTTCGCGCCCAGGAGGCGCGCGATGCGGTCCCGGGCATCGTCGATGGCCGCGCGCGCGATACGCCCGGCGGCGTGGATGCTGGAGGCATTGCCGTAATGCCGGCGCAGGAAGGGGAGCATCGCTTCCATGGCCTCGGGAGCGAGCGGCGTGGTGGCGTTGTAATCGAGGTAAATCAAATCACCCAATCCAATTCCCTCTCCGCGCCGCGATGGTCCTTATCGAGGATCTGCAATTGCTTCTCCTCATAATAGACCAGCGAGCGCGGCGGGACGGAATGGGTGAGGAAGACATTCGCGCCAATGGTGCTGCCGGCGCCGATGACGGTATCGCCGCCCATAATGGTGGTGCCTGCATAGATGGTGACGCCATCCTCGATGGTGGGGTGGCGCTTGGTGCCGCGCAAGGCCTGGCCGCCGGAGAGCGAGCGGGCGATGAGCGAGACGCCCTGGTACATCTTCACCCGCGAGCCGATCTCGCACGTCTCGCCAATGACGGTGCCGGTGCAGTGGTCGATGAAAAAGTACTCGCCGATCTTCGCGCCGGGGTGAATATCCGTGCCGGTGCGGGAGTGAGCCCACTCCGTCATAATGCGCGGCAGGAGGGGCAGGTTTTTCTGGTAGAGCACGTGGGCCATGCGCTGGATGGCGACGGCCTCCAGGAAGGGATAGGAGACGATGACCTCATCCCGGCTGGAGGCGGAGGGATCGCCATTGAACGCGGCATCCACATCGGTGCGCAGCAGCTCGCGGATCGCGGGCAATTGCCGCATGAAATGGCAGAGGATATCCTCCGCCTCCAGCCGCGGGCACTCTGGCCGGTCCAGCCGCAGGCTCTTGCAAATCTCATCCTCCAGCCGGTCCGCGACGCTCTGCACGCGGTAGCTGGTGGCGCGCCGCAGGTGATGGGAGTGGATCGGCTCCTGATCGTGAAAGCCGGGAAAAAGAAGCTGGAGCAGGTCCTCGCAAATGGAGGCAATGGCGCGCTTGGACGGGAGGTTGGTCCCGTCGATATTATTGATGCCGCCCCCGGACTCGTAAGAGGCCAGGATGGCGTCGGTGATCTTGTCGAGGCGATCCATGAAAGGCCCTCACTATACCGCGTCCCGCAACGGAAACCAGCAGGTTGAGATGAATCCCGCCAGAGGGGAAGCCGCGGTGGGTTTCTACAGCCGTTTCTTCAGCATTTTCTTGTACTTCTCGGCATTTGTCCTGAGACGCTTGCGGAGCGCCTTTACGGCGTGACTTCTCTTTGCGCGGCTGACCGCGATCCCGGTACAAAGCCGGACAAGGCCCTGCACGTCGCCAAAGGAGACATACTCGGGCGCGATGCGGTTGCCGGGGCCGCAATTGTGGTAATTGCCCAGCGCCACGCAGAGCGCGGCGGAGCGATACCCGCACAATTGATAGGCCGTGGCCTCGCAGGTGCCCCCGGACATGAGGCAGCGCTGGATCGCGATGTGCCCCTCCTCCGCGATTTGCGCCAGCAGCGCCGTCGCCGCGTGATCGAAGATGCTCGACCGGTCGCCCACGCGCAGGATCGGCCCGCCGCCGATTTTCGCCGGTGGTTTTTCGGAGCTGGTTTCCAGCGAAATGATCGTCGCTTCCCTTGGGATGAGCCCGGAGCCCGCCAGCTTCAACGCGCCCACAAAACCGACCTCTTCAGCCCGCGTGAACAGTCCGATGCACGATCCCTCCGCGCCGGACTCCTCCAGTTCCATCAAGGTGGCCACGATCGCCGCGCACCCGACCAGATCGTCGCATGCCCGCGCATGGATCAGCCCATCCTTGACTTGAAACTCCGCGAGGTTCCACATGGCGAACCTCCCATAGCTGCGCACGCGCGGCCTGGCCAGGTAAGCCTCCGGCACGCCGCCCAGGAATTGCATGGGGTGTTTTTCTCCCGGCAGCCGGGTCACGGGGCCCAGCGCCTTGTCATCCACGCGCACCCAGCCGGGGTGATCCATGTGCGCGGCAAAGGCGTAGCGCGGCACGGGCGGATTGCCGCGCGATTCCCACCGCTCGTAGGTCGCGACCAGGTTCCCGTGCTTATCCGTCTTCACCGAGACGTGCGGCAGCTCCCTGAGAAAACCGAGAATCGCCTCGGACACCGCCTGTTCATGAAAAGGCGCCGTGGGCCGCGAAACGATGTGACGCAGCACGGGCAACAATTTCCGCCGGTTCATGGCCCTATGAGGCGCTTCCACACGTCCGCGGGCGAGGAAAATCTGCCGGCTCCACCGTCCCCTCGAATTTGCATTTTCGCCGGCCCCGGGGCGGTGTTTAGTGGGGGGGATGCGGTGGAAACCGATCCGTTATCGTTTGGAATGGTTGGGGGTGAAGGCGCTGAGCTCGGTCATCCCGCGGCTGCCGCGGCGCGTTTGCGCGGCGCTATCCCGGCTGGCGGGAGCGGTGGCCTATCGCGTGGATGGACGCGGGCGCGCGGTGACGCTGGCAAATCTGGAGGCGGCGTTTGGCGACCGCTACACCGCGGCGGAGAGGGAGAGGATCGCGCGGAGATCGTACCAATACTTTGCCCGCACCATGCTGGATCTCTTCTGGGCGCCCCGCCTCAAGCAGCCGGGGGAGGAAAGGAATGTCGTCTTGTGCGGCCGGGAGCACCTGGCCGCGCTGATGGGAAAACCGTGCATCGTCCTGCTGACGCACAGCGCCGGCTTTGAATGGTCCAGCATCGCGTGCGGGCTGTACCAAATGCGCGGCAACGCCCTGACGCAGGCGTTCCAAAACCCGCTATTGAATGACCTGTTTACCGCACTGCGCTCCTGCACGGGCCAGACGATTCTCACGCAGGAAATGTCGATGCTGCGCATGCTGCGCCAGGTGGTGAAGGGAAACTGGGTCGGGATGCTTATCGACTTGAACCTGTCGCCCACCCAGTCCGCCACTGTCATCGATACCTTTGGGATGAAGCTTTGCGCCACCTACCTGCACTCCATCCTGGTGCAGCGCACCGGCGCTCCCTTGATCCCGATCACCAGCGAGCCGCTGCCCGACGGGACGTGCCGCGTGGAGATCCATCCGCCGCTCGAGATCGCCCCGGGGAGCAGCGTGCGGGAGATCGCGCAGACGGTGTGGGATTTCTTTGAGGCGCGCATCCAGCAGAAGCCGGAGCTCTGGATGTGGATGTACAAGCATTGGCGCTACCGGCCCCGGGGCGATTCGCATCCATACCCGTTTTATGCAAATGAATCGGGAAAATTCGAGAAGCTCCTGCGCAGCGTGGCGGAGGGTCAGGAGAAGCAGCGGCGTTGACAAAAGTTGACAAAAGGGCCGCCATGCGGTTTGTGAACGGCTCTTCTATGAAACGTCTCACGTTCATCGCTCTTGCCGCAATCGCACCGCTTGTCATCACCGGGTGCGTGAC
>DATAXI010000074.1:0-3502 GCA_036266845.1 Chthoniobacteraceae bacterium
TCGTCTTCGAGGGAATTCCCTTTCTCCTGCTCGGCTCGCTGGTATCCGGCGCGGTCGAGGCGTTTGTGCCCGGCGAGACGATTACCCGCTGGCTGCCTAAGAATTACGCGGCGTCCATCGTCGTCTCCGCGCTCATGGGGCTGGTGATCCCGATGTGCGAATGCGGCAGCGTTGTTGTCATCCGCCGCCTGATTCGCAAGGGCCTGCCGCTGCCGTGCGCCATCACCTACATGATGGCGGCGCCGATTGTCAGTCCCATCGTGGCGATCAGCACCTACGCGGCTTTTCGCGGGCAAAATCCCCTCGAGATCACGCTCATGCGGCTGACGCTCGGCTTCCTCATTGCCGTGGGCGTCGGCATGTTTGTGCGCGATTTTTCCGCGGAAAAACTGCTCCAGCCGGCCATGCTCGATTCCCTGCCCACGCGCCGGCGCGGCGGTCTTACGCTGGCCGCGGCGGGCGATGACGTCGCGCTCGATCTCGCGGGGCCCGGCCTTCGCGGGAAGCTCTTCCGCACGGTGCAGAGCGCCACCGCGGATTTCCTGGACGTGACCTTCTTCTTCGTCATCGGCGCCGCAATCGCCTCCACGTTCAATACCGCCGTCAACCAAAGCCTCCTGACGCCCATTGCGACCAATCCCACCTTCTCCGTGGTGGCGATGATGGTGCTGGCCTTCGCGCTGGCCCTGTGCAGCTCCACGGATGCGTTCATTGCCGTCAGCTTCCGCATGTTCCCGCCCGCGGCCAAGCTGGCTTTCCTCGTTTTTGGCCCCATTTTCGATACGAAGCTCGTATTCCTCTACAGCGCGGTTTTCCGGCGCTGGTTTGTCGCCACTTTGGCGATTGGACTTTTCATTACAATCGCGCTAGTCTGCAATCATCTTGGCCTGATTTTGAATATATGAAATCACCTCTTTTCAACCGGTGGCTCCCTGGCGTCACCCTGCTGGCGTGGAGCGCCGTGCTGCTCGCCTATTACTTCAGCGGGCGCGTCGATAACCTGCTTTATCCCACTTTTCGGATCTATGTGGTGATCGCCGGCATCGCCATGCTGGCCATGTCCGGCTGCTTTCTGGCGCTCCCGGGCGTTGCCGCCTGCTGCGATGACGAACGCTGCGGCCATCCGCTCGGCAAGCGGAAGATCGGGCGCCTCGTGACATTCATGATCCTGATCCTGCCAATCACGGCGGCAGCCATGTTCTCGCCCACCGATTTCACGGCGGCCACGGTGAATAACCGGATCGTCATCACGGACGCCAGCGGCCTCGTCCAGCGTGGCAGTGCCACCAAGGTGCCTCCGCCCGCCGCCTACAATCCCGCCGAGCCGCCGCTGCCCACCAAGAGCGGCTCCCCGGCCGCCGCCCAGGCGAGCGCCACCCCGGCCACGGATGCCGCGGACCAATACCTGCCCAAGTCCAAGGACGGCAACATCGAGGTCCAGGTCATCGATCTCCTCTACGCCGCGCAGGACAGCAGCATGAAGGCCGATTTCGAGGGCAAGACGGTCGAGACCATCGGCCAGTTGATGCCCGACGATTCGAACAACCCGAGCGGCAATCGCTTCAAGCTGATGCGCATGTTCATGTGGTGCTGCGCCGCGGATGCGAAGCCCATCGCCGCGCTCGTGGAAGTGCCGCAGAAGCCGGGCATCGCGGAGATGTCATGGGTCAAAGTCGTCGGCCAGGTTGATTTTCCCGTCGAAGGCGGACGCACGATTGCCGTGTTGAAAGCGAAGAGCGTCACGCAGGTCAAGCCGCCGGAAGATACGATGCTTTACTGAGCGCGTCCCCAACGATGAAGGACGTACCGGGCATTCCGCGGATATGGATTGCGTTATTCACCGGGCTCATCCTTGCCGCGGGCTTGCTGGCGCTGGTGCTGTTCCAAAAGCGGCCCTCTCTCGAATCCAGCGTTTCGCAGGCGCAACCGGGGATTTCCCGAGGCGCAAATCCCGCCTCCGCCCTGAGCGGAACCTCCGGCGCCGCTGACGCCGCACGCCGCGCCGCGATTGCCGCGCAGGGCGCCTTGAAGCACAAGGGCATCAATGCCGCGGACCTGTACCGGAACGCGGCGGCGCTCTACGCGCAATTGACGGATAAGGAAAAAGCGTTGCTCAGGCGTCCGCGAAAGGAGCTGAGCGCCGATGAAGCCGCGGCGCTGTACGCGAAGCTTCAGCCCATCATGGATCTGTTGCGCGCCGCGCGGGCGGCCAATTACTTCGACTGGGGCGCCGGCCCAATGACGCCGGCGTCCGATATCGGCGCGCGGTTCCAGATGGAGCGGAATCTTTCCACGATGGCGTTATGGGAATCCGATTACCGGTTTCAGGACGATCCCGCAGGCGCCGTAAGTGACCTGGCCGCGCTGGAGGCGATGGGCCGCGACGGCGTCGATAGCATGCTCGGCCTCATGGTCATGGATAGCAACCACGGGAGCATCGTCAATCTGCTGGCGCAGAACGCCGGATCGCTCGGCAGCGCGGCAGGCGCCGATCTGTCGGAACTGCTCAGCGCGGCGTCGGTCCAGCAATCGTTTCAGGGCGGTCTGAACGCGGAGGCCGCAATGGCCCAGGCGATGATGGATGATTACAATAATCCCGCCACGCGCGGCCAATCCTTCGTTCAGAGCTTGGTAAAACAAAATGGCGTCACACCCCCGGCCAATGCGGAGGTGCAATGGGTCACGCAAACGGAACAGGCGCTCGCCAATTCCCTCCAGGAGCCGAACGCACAATTCCAGCAATGGTGGTCGCAGCAGCTTTCGCAGGCTTCCACGATGCCTTTTGCGAACCAGATTCTCCCGTCCCTCGATGGTGTCCGCACAAAGACGCAGGCCTCGCTGGTCCAGAACGCCATGCTCCAGGCCGGCATCGCGCTTGTGCAAAATGATCAGGCGGCCTTCCAGACAATCCTCGATCCAACAACCGGCCAGCCGTTCATCTACGTTCAAACGACAAACGGTTTCCAACTCGGCTCGACCATGCAGGTCGGCGGAAAACCGGTGACCATGACGTTCGCCTCCCCGCTGGCGAAGTAACTCCTGTTACGCGCGTTCCTTCAATGCCCGCCGCACGCCTTCGCTGATAACGGCCGCATGAGCGCTCACGCGCCGATCCAGGCCGTACTCGGATGGCGTCTCGACGGTGAAAACGCGGGGGCATCCCCGCAGATGGAAATACACCGCCTCCGGCAGCCCGATTTGCTTGAAGAGTTCCATATCCAGCTTCCGCCGGACCAGGCCGCCGCTGGCTTCGCGGCCCTCGATGGACCTGCGCATATCCGCGGGCACATGCGGCTCCGCGGCCTTCAGCATCGCCTCGCCCCAATACGGTTTCGTATCGAAGAACTCGTAAATGTAGAGGCCCACCCCGTCGTAATCCTCGTGCAACATCATCGCCAGCGAGAAATTGCGGCGGCCGAGCGCGCGCTTGAGAGCGTCGATCTCCGGCACCTGGTCATCCTGAAACAAGCGGTTCAAATCACGCCGCCGGGAATCGCCGCGG
>DATAXI010000100.1:0-17151 GCA_036266845.1 Chthoniobacteraceae bacterium
GTGCCCCAGGGCCGCATGATCTTTCCCGGGCTGACCGTGCTGGAAAACATGATGACCGCGTTGAACGGCCCTGCATCCAGCCAGGCCTTCGACGAGATTTACGCGCTTTTCCCCGTCCTGCGGGACATGCGAAACCGGAAGGGAGGCAATCTTTCCGGCGGCCAGCAACAACAACTGGCGATCGCGCGGGCGTTGATGACCAACCCGAAAGTCCTCGTGCTGGATGAGCCGACAGAGGGAATCCAGCCCTCCATCATCAAGGAAATCGCCAAAACTTTGCGGGACATCCGGCAGATTCGCAAGCTGACCATCATTGTGACGGAGCAGGTGCTCAGCTTTGTGCTCGATGCCTGCGACCGCCTGCTCGTCATGGAGCGCGGCCGGTTTGTTCATGAAAATCTCCGGGCGGAAGTGGATGCGGACAAGGTGAAGAGACTCTTGTCCGTCTGATTGCCGCCCAGAACCCAGCAGAAACACCAACCAAAAAAAGAAACCTATGCCCAAGACGTTGATCAAAATTGATCTCAATACCCCAGCCGATAAGCAGGAGGTCATCCATAACCGCTGGCACCCGGATATCCCGATGGTCGCCTATGTGAAGCCCGGCGACGAGTTTCGCGTAGAGTGCGTGGATTGGACCGGCGGCCAAATCCTCAACGATGACAGCGCCAATGACGTGCGCGACGTGAATCTCACCAAGGTGCACTACCTCAGCGGGCCGATCGGCGTTGAGGGAGCGGAACCGGGGGATTTGCTGGTGGTGGATATTCTGGATATTGGGTCCCTGCCGGACTCCGAGTGGGGATTTACGGGCATCTTTTCCAGGGCGAATGGCGGCGGTTTCCTGACTGAGCATTACCCGGATGCACGCAAGGCGTGCTGGGATTTTCACGGCGTGTACACCTCGTCCCGGCACATCCCGGGCGTTGAGTTTGCCGGCATTATGCACCCCGGCCTCATCGGCTGCCTCCCTTCGCGCGATCTGCTGGATAAATGGAATACGCGCGAGAGCGAGCTTTTTGCCACCAACCCGGAGCGCGTCCCGCCGCTCTGCGCATTGCCGTTTGAGGAAACCGCGCACATGGGCAAAATGACGGGTTCCGCTGCAAAGGCCGCGGCAAAGGAGGGGGCGCGCACCGTGCCGCCGCGCGAGCATGGAGGCAACTGCGACATCAAGAACCTGACGCGCGGATCGAAGGTGTACTTCCCGGTGTACGTGAAGGGCGGCGGCCTCTCGATGGGGGATATCCATTTTTCGCAGGGAGACGGCGAGATTACCTTCTGCGGCGCGATTGAGATGGCGGGGTATCTCGATATCCGGGTCAGCCTCATCAAAGACGGCGTGACAAAGTACGGGATCCTGAACCCGATTTTCGAGCCCAGCCCGATCCAGCCGCAATACCTGCGCCACCTCATCTTCGAGGGCATCTCGGTGGATGAATCCGGCAAGCAGCACTACCTGGACGCGCACGTCGCCTATCGCATGGCATGCCTCAACGCCATCGAGTACATGAAGAAATTCGGGTACACGGGCGAGCAGGCTTACGCCATCCTGGGCACGGCGCCGGTGGAAGGGCGCATCAGCGGCATTGTGGATATCCCCAACGCCTGCGCCACTCTCTATTTGCCCACGGAGATATTCTCCTTTGACATCCGGCCGAACGCGGACGGGCCGGAGGTAAAAGTGGGCGGCAAGGATCTGGCCGTAACCAGCTAAGAGAGAGTATGCCCACTTACGATTACGAGTGCGAGCTATGCGGAGAGTTCAGCCTGGTGCGGAGCATTGCGGAGCGCGATGCGCCTGTCCAATGCTCCTCCTGCGGCCTGGATTCCAGCCGGGTCTTCGGAGCGCCCAACTTATCCCGGCTGGATCCCGCCCGCGCAAAGGCGTACGCGATCAATGAGCGCAGCCGGCATGAGCCGCGCACGAGCGTGCGGCACCGGTGCGGCGGCGGGTGCGGCTGCGTTACCCGCAAGGGCAAAAACAAAGCCACGAAGTTCCAGACCGGACGCGCCGGCAGCCGGCCCTGGATGCTGGGGCACTGATTCCCGCGCGTGCGCGGTTGCTCTGGCTTCGGCGATCTTATTGCGACCGTGACAACACTCATTCGGCGTTGGTCAGCCAACGCACTGGCAACAGTGCGTTGGCTGCTGATCCTTATTCCCATGGGGATGGTGGTGGGCTCGGCCTGCGCGGTGTTTCTCTGGAGCCTGCAGCGCGCGACCGATCTCCGCTATCACCATCCGTGGATGTTGTTCCTGCTGCCGCTGGGCGGCTTTGGCGTAGGTCTGCTCTATCATTACTATGGGCGTTCCTCCGAGGGCGGGAACAACCTCATCATGGACCAGATTCATCAGCCGGGGGGTGGCGTTCCTCTCCGGATGGCTCCATTGGTTCTTTTCGGCACCGTCATCACGCATCTCTTTGGCGGCTCCGCGGGGCGGGAAGGCACGGCGGTCCAGATGGGCGGCAGCATCGCGAGCGCTTTTTGCCGCGCGTGCGGGCTGGATAACGATAAGATTCGCGTGGTTCTCACAGCCGGTATCGCGGCGGGTTTCGGAGCCGTATTCGGCACTCCATTGGCGGGGGCGGTCTTCGCCCTGGAGGTGCTTGCCATAGGCCGGGTGCAGTACGAGGCGCTGCTTCCCTGCTTTATCGCCGCCGTGGTGGGGGATTGGACGTGCCACTCCTGGGGCGTTGGCCATACGCATTACCATCTTGCGTATTTGGCCACCGAGCTGTCTCCCTCGGCGTTTTTCCATCTCGATCCCGTCCTGCTGCTCAAGGTGATCGTCGCCTCCGCGGCGTTCGGGCTGGCCGGCACCGCGTTCTCGGAGTTCTCGCATTGGCTGAACGGCGTTTTCAAAAGCACGATCACTTATGGACCGTTGCGGCCGGTGGTGGGCGGAGTGCTCGTGATCGGACTTTACTACCTTGTCGGCACTACGGATTACCTTGGCCTCGGAGTAACTTCGCCGGATCCGAAGGCGGTCACGATCTCGTCGTTTTTCACTTCGACCGGCATTCATTACTGGAGCTGGTTTTGGAAGTTCATTTTTACCACGGTAACTTTGAGCAGCGGATACAAGGGCGGCGAGGTTACCCCTCTCTTCTTTATCGGCGCCGCGCTGGGCAACGCTCTCTCGGGCGTTCTTGGCGCTCCGCCGGATCTTTTTGCCGCGTTGGGTTTTGTCGCTATTTTCTCCGGGGCTACCAATACCCCGATGGCCTGCACATTGATGGGCGTGGAACTCTTTGGCGCCACCCATATTGTCTATATGGCGGCGGCTTGTTTTCTTGCCTATCTCTTTAGCGGCCATTCGGGGATTTACCTCTCGCAGAGAATCGCCGTTCCAAAGAATTCGTCCACATTCGTTCCGCCGGAGATTTCCCTGCGCCACGTGCGGCAGATGCAGATATCCGCCTTCGGCGAGATCGCCGATTCGCTCGCGAAACTGACCCGCCCCGAGCTTTTAAGCCGAATCACCAACCCTGCCGGAAATATCATCATGACCCATCACAAACATATCATCGTACCTCGCGAAATTGGAATGGTCCGGATATACATCAAGCCTTCCGACAAGAAGAAGCAGCCCGGTTTGCGGGGATGGCTTAATGGGCGGCTTTTGTACCGCGAGCTTATCGATGCCGCGAAAAAGGGCGGGATCATCAATGCGGTGGCTCACCACACGCACTACGGCTTTAGCAACCAGGGAAGAATCCGCGCTTACGAGGCGGAATCAGGGAATCCAAACTTGACGATGTGCGTGGAACTGGTTGCCGCAAAGAATGAACTGGATCTCTTTTGCCGCAATCATGGTGAATTGCTGAAAGACAAGGTGATCATCTACAAAAACGTCGAGCACTGGGATATCCATGGGACGGAATTGGAACCTGATGACGCCACGCCGCTCGAATTGAAAACCGCCCAGGGTATCGCTCCGCAGGTGCGGGCGGGTAGCGCTCCCGAAGCTGTGCACTCTTAACAGGCGCGCCGGATGGTTTCCGGGTTTCATCCGGGCGCCGGCGTGGGGATGAAGGGGTTGCGGCCGGCTTAGCCGCCTGGCTCAGGATGGCCACTCGTACTTTGGTTCCATTCGAAACGGGACTTCTGCATTATTGAATGGCGCGCGGGCCGCGGCGAAGGTTCCGCGCAATCGATTTTCTCCCCATGGCTTTCCGCTTCGCCCCCACTGAAAGCATGTCCAATCTCTGGAGCCGCCGGCCTGTTTTTGGGGACAGACCTTTGGCTTCCGGTTCGTTCCCGGCCATGGCCATCCCGGTCGTGGCCGGGGGCAGTCGGACGGAGGCTTGATGGCCAGCCGGCAGCCGCACCGGAGCCTCCGGGGCTCTGGCAACCGGTGTGGAGGATATCAGCGGCGCCGCGCGCCCGGCGGAGGTCCAAATGGTTTTGCCGGATTGCGTGCCGGTGCTAGACTGCGGGTGCTGATCCCCCGGTACACAATCTTTTTCTTCCTGCTGGCGAGGGCTCTCTTTGCGGCGAGCGCGCCCACGGATGCATTGCCAACGTTACAAACGGGGCAGGAGGTCCGGCAACTCTCCGTGGCGGAGGCGCTGCGCGGCTATCCGGTCAAGATCAGGGGGACGGTGCTGTTGTACGATCACCTGGAGACGAGCGGAACGGTCAATGTGGTTTTCCTTCAGGATGGGCAGTTTGGCTTTTGCGCGGAGAATCACGCGCCGCCCCTGGATTTGCGCGCGGGGGATGTGATCGATGTGGAAGGGGTTACCTCCGTGGGCGGATATGCGCCTTATATCGTGCACATGCGGTACCGGCGAATCGGGACTGCGCCCCTGCCTGCGCCCCGGTCCATGAGCATCAGCGAGGCAATCGGCGGCCACGAGGATGCGCAATGGGTGGAGGTGGCGGGCGTCGTGCGGTCCGAGTGGATAACGGATCGCCGGGTGCGCATGATGCTGGCGGCCGGGCGGGAGCGGCTGGAGGTGGATTTTGCGAACGAGTACGCCCATTTGCCCGCAGGCATTCCGCCGGTGGATTCGAAAGTATCGGTGCGGGGAGTGGTGAGCCCGATTTTCAACGGCCACCATCAATTGCTGGGCTCCACGCTCGAGGTGTCCGGCGTCGATTCCGTCCGGGCGATGACCACGCCCCCGGCGGACCCGTTCAACAGCCCCACCCTGCGATATAATGACCTGCTTCAGTACTCGCCCGAACGGTCCAATGAGTACCGGGTCAAAGTGCGTGGGACCGTAAGTTTTTACGTGCCGGGCCGGGCCGTCTTCCTGACCGACGGGACGCGCGGCCTTGAGGTAAAGGTGGACCACGCGGTGGATGTGCATCCCGGGGATGAGGTGGAGGCGCTCGGCTTCATGGAGGCGGGGGCATACCAGCCCTTGCTGGAAAATGGAATCCTCCGGCGCATCGGCGTCACGGCTCCGCCGCTGCCGGCGAAGCCCGCCAATGCAGGCGAGGCGCTGGATAAGGCTTATGATTGCATGCTGGTGGAAACGACCGGCACGCTGGTGCAGGAGATGCACACAGAGATGGAGCGGGTATTGCTGCTGCGCGATGGCTGGCGCCTCTATACGGCGCACCTGATATCCCCGGGGAATCCAAAAAACACGTTTGCGGAGGGAAGCGTGCTCAAGCTGACCGGCATTTGCGTGAGCGAGGCCGCGCTCTCCCCGGATGTTGTGCAGTGGCGTCCAAAGTCTTTGGAGATGCTGGTCTCCTCGCCGGCGGCGATTGCCGTGCTGGCGCGTCCGCCCTGGTGGACGCCGCAGCGGGTTTACGGGGCGGCGGGGATGGGGGCGGCGATGGTGGGGCTGCTGCTGGTCTGGATCACCCTGCTGCGGCGGCAGGTGCGGCTGCAGACGGCGGTCATCCAGGAGCAATCGTGGCGCGAGGCAACGCTGGAGGAGCGCAACCGGATCGCCCGCGAACTGCACGATACGCTGGCGCAAAGCTTTGCCGGCAGCGCCTTTGCCCTGGATGCCGTGGCCAGCCGGTTGAGGAATGAAAATCACCCGATTTATCCGCAGGTATCCATGGCGCTGGAAACCGTGCGCAATGGGCTGACCGAGGCGCGCCGCTCGCTGAGCAACCTGCGCTCCGCCGCCCTGGACGGGGCCGATGCCGCCGGCGCGATCCGCGACGCAGCGGAAGAGCTGGTGAAAGGCAGCCCGGTGCAATTGCACCTGCGCCTGCGGAACCTGCGCGCGCCACTGCCCCAGGAGACGGAGAATAATCTCTACCGCATTGCCACGGAGGCGATGACGAACGCGGTGCGGCACGGATCGCCGCGCAACCTGGACGTGGAACTGTGCGAGGGCGGAGATGGCATTCACCTGAGCATTATCGATGACGGCAAAGGCTTCGATAGCGGCGTTACTGCCGGCGGCAACCATTACGGCGTCCGCGGCATGCGGGAGCGGGCGGAGTTAATCCACGGCACGCTTGAGATTACCAGCGCGCCCGGCCAAGGTTCCGCAGTGAGACTGACCGTCCCCCGGGAGGCGCCGCAGGAGCTGGCGAACCCGCCGGCCGGCGATTCGCAACCCGTGTTCACCCTTTCCGCCACCAGGCCTTCCCAACCATGAAGAAGATGCGACTCCTGCTTGTGGATGACCACGAGGTGGTCCGCCGCGGCCTTGCGTTCATGATCAACGATCAGCCGGACATGGAGGTGGTCGGGGAAGCGGCCAGCGGCGCGGAGGCAGTGGAGCTTTTTCGCAAACAAACGCCGGACCTGGTGCTCATGGACCTGCGGCTGCCGGATATGACGGGCATCGAGTGCGCGGCGGAGCTGCGTGGAATCGCCGAAGAGGCGAGAATCGTCATCCTGACCACCTTTAGCGGGAACGAGCACATCTACCGCGCAATGAAGGCGGGGGTGCGGGCTTATCTGTTTAAGGATATGGCGGGCGATGTCATCATGGGGGCGCTGCGGACTGTCCATGCCGGGGGCACCTTTCTGCCGCCGCCCATTGCGACCAGCCTGGCGCAGCGGCTCACCGAGGCGGAGCTGAGCCAGCGGGAGATCGCGATCCTCAAGGCGCTGGCCAAGGGAGCCAGCAACAAGGATATCGGCAGGCAACTGGATATCGCGGAGAGCACCGTGAAGGGCCACATGAATCATCTGCTGAGCAAGCTGCGGGCGCGGGACCGCACGGAAGCCGTGACCATCGCCTTGCGCCGCGGCCTCATCACGCTGGACTGATTCCAATACCGTAGTTCTGGTTGAAGCGGAACCTCTGCCAGCTTCCGCGGTGCGGGGGGAGTACTATCTTTTTCGGTCGCTCCCGATGAAATTCCTGTTGCCCGGCGTGATTTTTCTCCTGCTTGCGCTGCCGGGGCGAGGGGAGGACTTTGCAAAGGGGGCGGATGTCAGTTGGCTGCCGCAGATGGAAGCATCGGGGTACCGGTTTCTGGATCGCTCCGGGCGTCCGGAGGATTGCCTCCGCATCCTGAAGGCGTACGGGATCGATACCGTGCGGCTGCGGGTGTGGGTGCATCCCTCGCAAGACCGGCGCAGCGGGCATTGCAGCCGGGACGAGGTGGCGGCCATGGCGCAGCGGGCGGCGGCGATGGGGTTCCGCATCATGATCGATTTTCACTACAGCGACAGTTGGTGCGACCCGGGCAAGCAGGCCACGCCGGCCGCGTGGGCGGGCGATTCGTTGCCCAAGCTGGAGGCGGATGTCCGCGCGCACACCGTCGATGTGCTGACCGCGCTCAAGGCGCGCGGCGTCACCCCGGAGTGGGTGCAGGTGGGCAACGAGATTGCCGGCGGCATGCTCTGGCCCACCGGGAGCACGCGGAAGGATTACACGAACCTCGCGGCGCTCATCAATGCGGGATACGACGCGGTGAAAAGCGTGGACCCGGCGACCCAGGTGGTAGTCCACATTCACCGGGGCAATGACAATGCGCTGTATCGCACTTTTTTTGATGGCATCCAGGCCCATGGCGCGCGTTACGATGTGATTGGAATGTCGTATTATCCCCACTGGCAGCATGTGGACTACTCGGAAACCATCGACGCCCTGGGCGCCAATCTGGTGGACATGGCAGAGCGTTACCACAAGGGCGTGATGGTGGTGGAATTGGGAGGCGAGGCCAGCCGGGCGGAAAATACGCGCGCGATGATTTCCGCGGTGATCGATAAAGTGCGGGCCGTGCCGGATCACCGGGGCCTGGGCGTCATTTATTGGGAACCCGAGGGAGCGCAAAGCTGGAGCGGCTACGCCCTGAGCTGCTGGGGTGCGGACCGCCGCCCGACCGATGCGCTGGAAGCTTTCCTCGAAAAACCGGTCTCGATGCCTTTTTCAGTAAACACCTTCGCTCATTAACCATTCAATCTATGTTCATCCCTCTAAAATTCCACGGATCCCTCGTTGCCGCTGCATGGCTTCTTCTGGCCGGCTCCGCGCCCGCGGCGGATTGGAAGATCGCCCCCAGCCCGCTGACCACCCAATGGGCCGCCGATGTCTCCCCGGACAATGCGCTGCCGGAGTATCCGCGCCCGCAAATGACGCGCAGTGCGTGGCAGAACCTCAACGGGCTTTGGGATTATGCGCTGACCGATGTGGGAGCGGCCGCGCCGCCGGCGAGTTTCACGGGCAAGATTCTGGTCCCATACCCTTATGAATCGGCCCTCTCGGGGGTGGGCCAGGGCAGTCCGTACACCCAGCGCCTTTGGTATCGCCGCACGTTTACCGTGCCGGATGCGTGGAAGAGCGGGCGCGTATTGCTGCATTTTGGCGCGGTGAATTGGGATTGCTCGGTGCTGGTGAACGGGAAGCCGGTCGGAGGCCATCGCGGCGGATACACGGCATTTGAGTGCGACATCACGGATGCGTTGCACCCGGGCGATAATGAGCTGGTGGTTTCCGTCATCAATCCGCTGACGGTCAATCAGCCCGGCGCCCAGGTGATGGGGAAACAGCGCATCGTGTCCAAGGGGATATTTTATACCGCCTCCACCGGCATCTGGCAGACGGTCTGGCTGGAGCCGGTGCCGGCCAATCACATCGACAGCCTGAAAATGGTTCCGGATATCGATTCCGGCGTGCTTCACCTCACCGTGCGCACGGACGCGCCCGCGGAGGTGACGGCCGTGGCGGAAGATGGCAGCGCCGCCGTCGGAAAGACCACCGGGAAAAGCGGCGGGACGCTGGACCTGCGCATCCCGAATCCGCGCCTTTGGTCGCCGGATGACCCGCATCTCTACGGCCTGACGGTGACGCTGATACAGGATGGCCGCGCAGCCGATTCCGTGGGCAGCTACTTTGCGATGCGGAAGATATCGCTCGGCAAGGGCGATCGCGGACGGACCCGCATTTTACTGAACAACAAATTTCTCCTGCAAATAGGTCTGCTGGACCAGGGCTACTGGCCGGACGGCCTCTACACCGCGCCCACCGATGCGGCGCTGAAATTCGACATCCAGACGGCGAAGGACCTGGGCTACAACCTGTTGCGCAAGCATGCGAAAGTGGAGCCGCAGCGGTGGTACTATTGGGCGGACCACATCGGCATGCTGGTATGGCAGGATATGCCGCAGGCTTTCGGCGCCGCGCCAAAGGGCACCACCCTCAACGATGAGGCGAAACAGGAGTGGCTGAAGGAGTGGCAGGCGGAGATCGCGGAGTTCTCCAATGCCCCCAGCATCATCGTCTGGACGCCTTTCAATGAAGGCTGGGGCCAGCATGACACAGAGCAAATCGTGGCGCTGACCCGGAAGCTGGATCCCAACCGGCTCATCGACGATGCGAGCGGATGGACCGACAAGAACGTGGGCGATATCATCGATACGCACGCTTATCCCGGCCCCTGGTCGCATCCCCCGGAGGAGAATCGCGCGGCGGTGAACGGCGAGTTTGGCGGGGTCACGGAAATGATCACCGGCCACACCTGGGTGACCGGCAAAACATTCGGCTACGGGGCGGTGATTCACGATAACCCATGGCTTGCGACCAAGCACTACGCGGAGCTTTTGAAAAAAGCCTACGATCTGAGCGACGACCGGGGGACCAGCGCTTTTGTCTATACGGAGCTCACGGACGTCGAGCAGGAGATGAACGGCATCCTGACTTATGACCGCAAGGTTGTGAAAATGGATAAGGACCTTCTGATAGCGGCCAATCACGGCAAATTTCCTGCCTTTCCGCCAAATCCGCATCCGCCCGTGGTGGCGACTTCCGAGGATGAGCCGGTCGAGTGGCGATACACGACCGTGCAGCCTCCGGCGGGGTGGCAAAGCGCAGATTTCAACGATAGCGGCTGGAAGACAGGTCTGGCGGTCATTGGCCACGCCGTTCCCGGCGTGCGGACGGAGTGGACCACCGATGACATCTGGATCCGCCGTCACGTCACCCTCCCGGCTCAGCTTCCGGCAAAGCTCGAGTTCAACGTGTTCCACGATGAAGACGTCGAGATCTATCTCAATGGAGTGCTTTCCGCATCCGCGCCCAAATTTTCCAGAGGCTATGTATTATTGCCGGTCAGTCCGGAGGGCCGGGCGACTCTCAAGCCGGGCGATAATGTGATTGCCGCGCATGTCCACCAGACTGTGGGCGGCCAGGGAATCGACATCGGGATGGTTGACGGCGCCACGCAATAATCCGGAAACGGTACTTTCGCCCGGGTTTGCCCAATGGGCGCAAACGGCGGTTAAAGCTTGCCGGTCAACGGGCCGAGGCTGCGGGAGGTGGCAATGGGCCGCCCGTCGGAAAGTACCGCGAAACCCGCGCCTTTCCGGTAGCGAGTGCCGGTCTTGTCGTACAGGATGGTGAGGGTGTGTCCGTGGTACGGCACCCCATCCAGGCAAAAATAATCCCAGGTTCCCGGCGGGACCAGGGGACGGACCTCCACGATATTGTCCGCCCTGGGGCGCAGCCCGACCAGCCCGCTGATAATCAGGTCGCAATAGGTGGAGTGATTGTAGTCCTTGCCGCGTTCGTAGATCGGCTTTCGCGACGCGGGCATCTGCTTGAGAATCGCCCGCGCCAGCCACTCGCCGGTGCGCGGATTGAGGTCCTCATCGATCCATGGGACGATCCGCCCGTTATCCTGCCTGAGGTGCTGCGATTTTGTGTAAATTTGCAGCAGGTTGAAATAATCGGCGGCACTCACCGCGTTCTGCTGATAGTTGTCCAGCAGGTTGGCCATCGCCGTCAGGGTGATGGATGTTGCGAAGGGCCAGCTCGGGCCGTTCCACTGGCATTCGTGCCCTTTGTAGGAAATGGCAAACCGGGGATCGCGCTGCTCCGTGGTCGTCGGGCCGAAGGGAGCGTAGAAGCCCCGCGGATCCATCAGTTGCTTCCATGCGATGGATTTATCCGCGTCCGGCAGATCGAAGTACCACGGGGTGTAACCGTGCAATTCCCGCGTGGAGATGAGCGGCAGCGGATTTGCAACGGCATTTGGATCCGCCTTGAGCGCAATGGGAGAGACCTTGAAGAATTGGTCCTTCGGATCCCACAGGCTTTCCTGCACGAGCTTCTTCAATCGTGCGGCCTTGTTTTGGAAATCCTGGGCAACCTGCTGGCGTCCGGCCATTCCGGCGAGAGCGGCAATGGCCCTGGCATCGCCGTACTGGTAGCTATTGATGGTGGCGCGGTACCCCCTGCCGCCGATGGACATTTCCATTCCGTCGGCTCCATCAAATTGCCAGTAAAGGCCGTTGCTGCCCTGCCGCTCCCGCGACCAGCCGTTGTAATTTGCGATGAGGGGGTCCAGCCAGTTTTCGGCTTCGGCGAAATTGCCGGTGACGCAGGCGCGTTCCCATACGGAACTGGCGATCCAGAATGAGTATTGCCGCAGCCGGCTTCCCTTGCGCAGCCAGTAATTGATGTAATCTCCGGTGTAAACGGGATTCCGCAGCCATCGCCCCTCGTAGATATGGTGACCGGCCGCGCAGTCGATGGTGTTATACTTTCCGGCCCAGGGGACCTTGGGAAGAAACTCGGTGATGACATAGCCGTCCGGGGTCTTCTCGATATGCTTCCGGTAAGTCCACCAGCGGAAATAGTAAATCTCCTCCATCGCGGAGTCCGGGCAATCGAAGAGCGGAATATTCTGCTGGAGGAAAGGCCACGCATCGGCGTTGCGAATGCTTTCCTGATCGGCGTAGAGTTCATTGTCCTGCGCGTTGAATTGATCGATGTAATGCCGGTAGTCATCGGCGCGGAGGACGGCGGCTGCCGGCAGGGGAACCAATTGCGCGGCGCTCTTCGCGCATAGAACGGACGCAGCGCAGTACCACGGAAAGGCGAACAGAAGCATCCGGCTGCGGCGCGGCAGATAAGAGATGGTTTTCATGGAGATAGTCCTGGCGGCGGAGAAATGCCTTCGGCGCAGACTTACGTCGCGCCTTTGGGGAAAGAAGACCTCGAACCTTGTCTTACATCCAACGGACTCCTCTGCCGGTCAAGGGATTTTCGGCCAATAGAGTTGAGGACGGCGGACCAATTGGCGATGGTGTGCTGAATTGTATATGTGCTCTGTATTCTGTATATTGCACGGGTACCCGGGCGCGAGTTACATTGATGCTGTTGATCCGATCATGCCGCAATGGACCAATTCGCAATTCCCCAATCACCGTCGTAACCGAGCCTTGATGCGACGCGAAATGACTTTCTGATTTGGAATGCTCCGCATTCCGAACACGCGCAAGCGCCGGGTGGGGGCCTGAACGCAAGCCGTGTGAGACGCTCCCGGGCATATTAACGTCCGGGAGCGTCTCCTTGCGCGAACCAGCCCCGGGGTCATCCGCTCTCACGCCACGAGCTTCGCTTCCCGTTTGGACGGCGCGCCTGTGGCAGGCGGCTCTTTTTGGGCTCCGCGCGGCTGCCTCACGCCGCCTCCTCGCCCGTGCATGGGCCACGGAGTTATTTCTATCTCGCGGCAACTGGAGAGTAACTGGAATTTAACTCCTCCGCGTCTGTTTCCGCGTTTGCAGCAGGCAGAGAATGGCGATACCGGCAAGCGCGAGGTTGCATGAGGAACCTTCCGGAATCGCCTCGAGCGCAACGTCATTGCCTGTGCCGGCGAAAGCCTGCGAGGCCAAATTCGCATCGTAACTGACAGCGAACTCCTGCTGGCCGACGAAGAATATCGCGCCCTGGCCGAGCAGCGCTCCCTGGTAGGAGAACTCGCCCAGGCTGGCTGCGCCCCCGGCCTGGGAACTGGTGTTATCGATGATGAAGTAGAGATTGTCTCCGCTGCCGGCAAAGTTGCTTTGCAGCGCCAGGCTTAGATTCGCGCCATTCAGCGCGAGGCTGCCAGTGGTGGTGACAAAGTTATAATTGGCGCCGGCAACCGGATTGCCAGAGTTAGTGCCGCCCAACTGGATATCGAGGCCGGCGGCGCTCCCGGAGAATGTCAGCGAGGCAGCGGTGAGATCGCCGGTGGCGGCGCCCGCGACGTTGCCGGGATCAAGGTTCGCGCCGGTATTGCTTGCGCTGGCGCCCACGGTAAGCGGCCCCACCAGGCCTGTGCCCTCCAGCGTGGCAACGGTCGCGGGATTCGCGGGATCGCCTACCGTGACGGCGCCGCCGCTGATGCTGCCGGTGACAATCAGCGTGCCGGCCAGGACTGTCGTTGCGCCGGTGAAAGTGCTTGTGCTATTGGCGGAAAGGATGAGCGTGCCGGAGCCGGCTTTCGCGAGCGCCACGCCGGTGGAGGCGCCGGGACTCAATTTTCCGCCGATCGTAAAGGGTGCGGTCCCGCTGGTCGTGATGGTGCGAGTTACAACTCCCGTGGTACCGGAAAGCGTGAAACCGCCGGTTCCAATGTTGAGGGCATTGCTGCCACCAAAAGTAAAATCACCGTCCGCAGTCCAGCCATTGTTGGCGGAGAGCGTCACGGGCGAGCCGCTGGTATTATCCAGCACCCCGCCGTAAACGGACATTGCGACATAGCCATCTCCGGTGGACGCGTTGTTATTCAGCGCCAGGGTTCCGCTTGTGAGCGACCAGTAGGATGTCGAGTGGACTTCATCGATAACCGCCGGACCATTCAGGGCCAAAGAACCTCCGTTCACATTGATGTTCATTGCGCCGTACTCGTTGGCGGGAATACCTTCCTCGAGGCTGCCGATCGTGCTGGAGCCACTATCGACATTCAGCGCGTAGCCGGTGGCATTGCTATAGAAAATCAGCGTGCCAATGGCGGTGTTGGTTTTGAGCGCGAGATCGAACAGGACGCTATTGCGGTAGTCATTCGTACCGGCGAAGGTGCCGATGGTAATCGGCTCGCTGCCTTGCAATGTGACCCCGTAATTGCCGTCTCCCACGGTATAAGTGCCGATGTTCACTCCGGCGGTGGAAGCATTGATGGTCGCGCTGTCGGTATTGACGGCGCCGAGCGCCAGCGTATCGCCATTGCCGCCCGTCACATTGAGCGTGATGCCATTGTTGAAATTAACCGCTCCCGCAAGGGTCAGCGTATTGTTGCCGCCCGCGGATAGTTGGTTCACGTCGATATCGGATGTGCTCGCGGTAATGTTGACACCGGCAGTATTAAAGGTGTCGTTGGAGTCCGAGCGGAGCGCGAGCGTTCCTGCGCCAAGATTCACGATCGAGGAGCCGCTGAGCGCCGCCCCGCCGTTGATTTGCAGCGCGCCCCCGCTCACCGTAGTCGTGCCGCTGTAAGTATTGCCCGCCGCAAGGATGGTGGTGCCCGCGCCTGATTGCGTGAAGTTACCCGTGCCGCTGATGACACCGGAAATGGTATTAATGTTGCCGGCGGACTCGGCGCCCTTCACCGCCCCGTTATCAGTTATCCCGTACCCGATAGTGCTTCCGTTCGCTTCGTTAAAGGCGAGTGTGCCACCCGTGACCGGTTGCACACCGGCGGGAATGGAGCCGGTTGTGCCGTTGCCGATCTGCAACGTGCCGGCGTTGACCGATACAGGGCCGGTTAGCGTTTCACTCGCCGCGAGCACCGTTGTGCCGGCGCCCGCCTGGGTAAAACCGCCGGCGCCGCTGAGGATGCCGCTCAAGGTATTGGTAATTCCGCTGCCCTCCAATCCAATCACCGCCCCGGAACTTGAAATCGTGACGGCATAATTGGCTCCGCTGGACTCATCGAATTGCAGAGTGGCTCCGGCCGCCACGGCGACGCCGCTGCTGTTGCTGCTCGATTGCGTGGTGCCGTTGCCTATTTGCAAGGTCCCGGCGTTGACAATGGTCGGCCCGGTAAAGGTATTGTCCCCCCCAAGGACCAAAGTTCCGGAACCGGCTTTCGTGAGGCCGGCCGCGCTGGACGAGCCGGAGACCACCGGGCCGCCGATGGTCAACGCGCCGCCGCCATTGGTTGTGATGGTCCGCGTCGCAACTCCCGCGGATGTGCCCGAGAGATAGAAAGTGCCCGTGCCAATGTTGAGCGCGTTGCTGCCGCCGAAGCTGAAATCATTGCTCGCATACCAGGCATTGGCCGGCGCGCCCGAGCCGTTGTTGATGTTCACCGCGGCGCCGCTGGTGTTGTCGATATTGCCGCCGGCCAGGTAAATTGTCGGGACTTCGTTGCCGTTATTGTGAAAGCCCAATGCCCCACTGCTGTTGATATCCAGCGTGCCGCCGGAGAGTGTCCAGTTGAAGACCGGACTATTGTTGGTGTTGGCCAGGGTCGTGGTTCCGGCCAATACGAGTGTGGTGGTGCCGCTCAGATTCAGACTCAGGTAACCGTTGCTGCTGGAACTCATTCCATTGACCGTGATGGTGTTGCCGCCCTGGAAAATCAGGGTCGATCCATAGGAACCGCCTGCAATCGAGGAGATACTGAGGGGCACGCCGGGATTGAAGGTGAAAGCGTAGGGACCTCCCGTATTGCTTGGCAGGCTCACGGTTCCCAGCGCGAGGGAATATCCGTTGTGGCTGACCACATTCAGTGTGCCGCTCAAATTTGCCGCCGCGGTCAGGCCCCCGGAAAGCGTGATCGTTTGGCCCGAGCTTGAAGTAAGCGGATCCAGATCCAGCGTGTAGGAGCCACTATTGGCAATCGATACCGTCTTTGTTGAGTAAGTGGCGCTCACATCGCTCAGCAATTCCGCCGTGCCGCCGTTTGCCAGGCCCAGTCCCGCCGCGCCAAAGGTGGCCGTGCCATTCAGGACCAGCGTTCCCGGTCCCGCGGTAATCGTGCCGGTTTCGAGATTCGCGGCATTGAGGATGAACGTGCCGCTCCCCGTGACGGTAATGTTTCCGGTGCCGCTAAGGATACCATTCATCGTGGTCGTGCCGACGGTATCGAAGTTACCGCTCGTGTTCGCAATGATGCCGGTATCGATGATCATCCCGGCGGATGAGGTATAGAGGATATCGGAAACCGGAGCGAGGGAGTTATTGGCGGAGTTGAGCGAAATGGTGCCGTCGGTCAATACCAGCGCGGGGCTGGTGTTCCCCTCGTCCAGGGTGCCGAAGTTGAGCGTTTCGCCCTCTGCCGTAAAGCTCGTGCCGCTGGCATAGGGCCCCCAGAGCAGGACATCCGTCGTATCGGCGTCCTGGGGATTAATCGGGATGGTGTAGTCCGAGGTATCGGTCAGATCGAGTTCCCCATCGTTGCTCACATAAGTGGTATTGGTATTTGTGCCCTGTGCGTGCAGTGATGGCGAGGTGTTCAGGTACAACAACGCGGCAGCCACGAAGAAAAGAGAACGAAGGGCAAACCGGGGGATGGAGGGATCACACATAGACAAAGTTTCCGGGTCAAGCATTGCAGACTAAAGAATCCTGCCGGTCCGTGCCGTATAAATTTCCCAATAAAACATAATAAATTCACAATCGGATGAGGCGGGTGCAGCGCGGGCGGCTTCGGATAAGCAATATGAGGCGTTGCATCGTTTATATAAGCCAGCACTTTACTAACGGAGCTTCGGCCCGATAACATCCCAGGTCCGATCCGGACTCTTCCTCCTGTTCTCTTTTTCTCTTTATGATACCAAATCGCTCTGCGGCAATCGTTCTCGCCGGGCTCCTGGCCGCAGCCCCCGCATACGCCCAAACATATACGTATAATTCCAGTGATCCGATGGGGGAGAACGCCCTCATTGCTTTGGACCCGACATTGACCGGGACCGGAGTGGTGGTGGCAATGCCGGAAGCGGATTACGATAACAACACGAACCAGTTCGAGATCGCCCCCGGATCGCTGGGACCACAGACGC
>DATAXI010000188.1:0-18488 GCA_036266845.1 Chthoniobacteraceae bacterium
GGTTCTCCGCCCGGCGGGGAATCGCCGGGACCGCGCGGCGAGGGGCCCCTGCGGGTGCTCTTTGCCGGCGCCATGACACAGCGGAAAGGTCTCGCGGATCTTTTTCACGCAATGAAGCGCTTGCGCAGGACCGATGTTCAATTGGTAGTAATGGGCCCGGCAATTGCGCCCATGGAATTTTACCGCAGACAATATGACGCGTTTGAGTATAAGGCGCCCCGCTCCCGGGAGCGCGTGCTCGCGCTGATGGCGGAGTGTCACGTGCTCGCGCTCCCTTCCATCGTGGAAGGCCGCGCTCTCGTCCAGCAGGAGGCGATGAGCCGCGGCCTGCCGCTCATCGCCACGCGCAATGCGGGAGGCGAGGATTTGATCGAGGAGGGCCGCACCGGTTTCCTTGTCGATATTCGCGCGCCTGGCCAGATCGCGGAGCGCATCGCGCAACTGGCGGATAACCGCGCGCTGCTCGATGCGATGTCCCAGGCCGCCCGGCGGAAAGCGGCGGAATACCCGTGGCAGGCATACGCGGAGAAAATCAGCCGGGAGTTAACGCGATGAACGGGAAATCCCCATGGATGCGGCGTTTGGTTTACGCCTATTTTGTGCTGCTCATCTTTGAGGGGGCGCTGCGGAAGTGGGCGCTGCCGTCGCTGGAGGGGCCGCTTCTCATCATCCGCGATCCGCTTGTGGCGTGCATTTACGGGCTCGCGCTGAGGCGCGGCATCTGGCCGTGGGATCGCTGGATGCTCGCGGTCATCGCGCTGACGATCCTCAGCCTTTTGGCTTCGCTCGCCGTCGGCTGCCCGCTCATGATCACCCTCTTTGGCGAGCGGACGGATTACTGGCAAATCCCCCTCATTCTGCTGCTGCCGGAAATCTTTACGCGCGAGGATGTGAAGCGGATCGGGCGCTGGATGCTGCTTCTGTTGCCGGGCATGGCGGTGCTGGCCCTCTTTCAATTTCGGGCCGGGCCGGGCCATTGGCTCAATGCCACCACGGGCGGCGGCGCCAATAACCAGGCGCAGCAATTGTACGCCGCGGCGGGAAGGGTGCGCCCCTCGGGGACATTCTCTTTCGTGACCGGCATG
The DNA here is from genome assembly GCA_036266845.1 of Chthoniobacteraceae bacterium. GTDB lineage: Bacteria > Verrucomicrobiota > Verrucomicrobiia > Chthoniobacterales > Chthoniobacteraceae > DATAXI01. The sequence continues at coordinate 1,086 of DATAXI010000188.1, forward strand.
GTCTCCTTCCTTGCGCTGGGCAGCGCGTTTATATTCCAGGGTTTCCTGATCGGCGCGGGCCGGCGGCTTCTCTGGCCGGCGACGGTGGCGCTGGTATTGGCGTTGGGAATTTCCGGCAGCCGCTCGGCGATCCTTTATGTCGCCATCGTCGCCGTGGCCGCGGGGGTCGCATCGATCCACGATCCCGCGCGACTGCGGCGTACCGCTGCGCCGCTGGCGGCTGCGCTGCTCGCGTATGGGATGTTGCATTTCTTTTCCGATTTTCGCGCCGGGCTGAATGTGGAGCGCACGCGCTTTGACAGCGCGGGGGGGTTGCAGGAGGGCATTCTCTACCGCTGGCTTGGCGATATGCGGCTTGCGTGGGAGTCCGAATGGTCCTCGCCGCTTCTGGGCAGGGGGCTCGGCATTGGCACGAATGTCGGCGCGGGTCTGGCAACGGGCTCGAGGCAGTTTTTGCTGGCGGAGGGGGAATGGGCGCGCGTGATCGAGGAGAGCGGTCCGGTATTGGGCCTGGCGTTCATCACCTTGCGCGTGGCGATCGCCATCCGCCTCCTGCGCTACGCGTTGCGGGCCTTGCGCGCCCGGGACGATGTTTTGCCGCTGCTGCTGCTGGCCGCGGGCTCGATGGATCTGGTCCTGGGCCAATGGGGCCAGAGCACGGTGAGCGGCTTCGCGGTTTTCACTGCGGGCATCTGCTTTGCCGCCGGCAAAAATGAAGTGGTGAATGAGGAGGATCACGAGGAAGTGATCGAAACGCCGGAGCCAAAGCCGCCCTTGCGGCGGGGCCGCGCCGTGTACGCGGCGGCGATCAAGGATCGGCGGCCATGAAGGTGCTGCTGGTGGGAAATTACGAGCCGGACAGGCAGCACAGCATGGAACGGTTTTACTCCATGCTGGCCGGCGGATTAAGAGAGGAGGGGATCGAAATCGAGGTATTGAAACCGGACGCGTTGCTGGGCGCATGGTTCAAGAACAAGTGGGCGGGTTATTTCGATAAATACGTGTGGTTCCGGCTGGTCCTTGGGCGCGCGGTGGCCGCGCGGCCAGGCTGGGTGGTGCACATTCTCGACCAGGGCAATGGGATATGGGCCGGCTGGCTGGGCGGCAACTGTGTGGTGACCTGCCATGACCTGCTCGCAATCCGCGCGGCGCGCGGGGAGTTTCGCAACCGCCGGACCGGCTGGACCGGGCGCATCTTCCAGCGCATGATCTTGCGCGGTCTGCGCAAAGGGGGGCGAATCGTTTGCGTATCCGATGCGACGCGGCGGGATGCGGAGAGGCTTATTGGCCCCTGCGGGATGATCCCGAACGGGCTTGAGGAAAAATGGCAGCCCATGGAGGCGCCAAACAAGGCGGCGGATGCCGGGCATCTTCTGCACGTGGGCGGAGACACCTGGTATAAGAATCGCCCGGCGGTGGAGCGAGTCTTCCAGGAGTTGCGGGCGAAATATCCGCTGAGCCTCGTGACGGTCGGGCCGGGCGACAATGTGACGGACGAAAGGCTGCGCGAATTGTACGCGACGGCGCGGCTTCTTATTTTTCCTTCGCTGGAGGAAGGCTTTGGCTGGCCGATCATCGAGGCCCAGGCCTGCGGCTGCCCCGTTGTCACCACAAGTAAGGCGCCAATGACCGAGACCGGTGGCGATGCCGCCATGTACTGCGAGGAGGGGGAATGGAGCCGCGGCGCGGCGAGTGTGCTGGAGATGGATGAGGCGCGGCGCCGGGTGCTTGTCGCAAAGGGTATCGAGAATGCGCGGAGATTTTCCGTGAAGAAGATGGCGCAGGCGTACGTCGAGTTTTACAAGCAGGCATGGCCAGATCGATCCTGCATTTGATCGACTCCCTGGACCCGGCCGCCGGCGGGCCGGTGGCATTTGTGCGGGCCATATCGCAGGAGCACGCGGCCATGGGGCATCGCGTCTGCGCCGCGCTTCTGACGCGTGGGAATGGCGGAGCGCCGGAGGGCCTGGAGATTGTTTCCGCAGGGAGCAAGGAACAGTTTGGCGGCTACGGTTTTCGCCCCGGTCTGGTGGCCTGGCTCCGGCGCGAGGCGCGGCGTCACGACGCGATATTTGTCCACGGGCTCTGGCAATACCACGGCGCTGCCGCGTGGCTGGCCCTATCGCCACGGGATACGCCCTATTTCCTCTTTCCCCACGGGATGCTGGACCCGTGGTTTGCGGGCGACCGGCGGCGGCATTGGAAAAAGCGCCTCTATTGGGAGACGGTGGAGCGCCACGTGGCGCGGTCCGCGCGAGCGCTGCTCTTCACGAGCGCCGCGGAGATGGAGCGCGCGCCGCGGTGCTTTGGCAAGAGGTGGCGGCGGGAGGAGTTGGTGGAATTGGGAATCTCCGGGCCGCCTGGCGATGAAGCTGCGCAGCGCGAGGCGTTCCTGGGGCGATTTCCCGCGTTGCGAGGCCGGCGCATCATCCTCTTCCTGGGACGTGTGGACCGCAAAAAGGGCTGCGATCTGCTTGCAAAAGCTTTCGCCGCGTTGAACCCGGCGGATTGCGAGCTGGTCTTTGCCGGACCGTGCGCGGATGCGGCGTACCAAAAGGAATTGGAAGGTCCCCGCATCCATTTCACCGGCATGCTGGAGGGCGCGGAGAAATGGGGCGCATTCCGGTGCGCGGAGGTCTTCGCGCTGCCTTCGCATCAGGAGAATTTTGGAATCGCCGTGGCCGAGGCGCTGGCCTGCGGCCTGCCGGCGCTGGTATCCACCGCGGTCGATATTCACGGCGCGATCTCCGCCGCCGGCGCCGGTTTCGCCGGGCCGGACGATCTGGAAGGCACGCGGGCAGCGCTCGCGCGCTGGCTCGATCTCGGCCCGGTTGAACGGGACGCGATGAAAATTGCCGCGGGGCATTGTTTTCGCTCGCATTTCCAGATACGAGAAACCGCTCTGCGCATGCTTTCGCTTCTTGACGGCAAATAGTCCGATGCCCCCGAATTCCGATTTTAGAAACTCACCATTCCCCCTCAGCCATCAACTGACGCGGCTGGCATGGCAGTTTTTTCGCGCGGTGTTCATCCGGCCCAGCCCGCGGCCGCTGCATGGCTGGCGCGCATTTTGCCTGCGCCTGTGGGGTGCGCGCATCGGCGCCGGAGCCCGCATTTATCCCGGCGCGATCATCTGGGCGCCGTGGAACCTCGAGTGTGAGGAAGATGCGTGCGTGGCGGATGGCGCGGAGCTTTACAACCCGGCCCGCATCCGGCTGGGCGCGCGCGCGGTGGTCTCGCAGGGCGCTTATATTTGCACGGCCTCTCACGATTACGAGAAGACCACATTCCCGCTGAAGGCGAAGGAGATCGTTATCGGCGCGGACGCATGGATCTGCGCTCGCGCAATCGTGCTGCCAGGCTGCGATATCGGCGCGGGCTCGGTCATTGGCGCGGGGAGTGTCGTCACGCGGCCCACACCGGCGTGGAGCGTTTGCGCGGGAAATCCATGCCGCGTGGTGCGGGAGAAGTACACGCGCGCATGAAGGTCAGGGTGAGCGTCATCATCCCCGTGAGGAACGAGGCGGAAAACCTTGCCCGCTGCCTGGGCTCCGTCTCGTGGGCGGACGAGGTCTGGGTGGTCGATTCGCAAAGCACGGACCGCACGGCGGAAATCGCCGAAAGCCTGGGCGCGCGCTTCGTGCAATTCCACTATCAGGGCGGCTGGCCGAAAAAGAAAAGCTGGGCGCTGGAGAATCTCCCCGTGAGCAACGAGTGGCTCTTCCTGCTGGATGCGGACGAAACGCTGCCACCCGGGGCGGAGGCGGAGATTCGCGAGATCGTTTCCCGGCCCGGCGGCCCCGATGGATACTGGATCAACCGCCGTTTCCAATTCTTGGGGCGATGGATGAAGCACGCGTACTATCCCAACTGGAACCTGCGCCTCTTCCGAAGCGGCAAGGGGCGCTTCGAGAAAATAACCGAGGCGGAGACGCGCAGCGGCGACGTGGAAATCCACGAGCATGTTTTGGTGGACGGCCCTGCCGGGCGATTGCGGTGCGAGATGGACCACTTCGCGTTTCCGACCGTCGAGGTATTCGTGGAAAAGCACAACCGTTACTCAAACTGGGAGGCCCGGGTTGCGCGAGGCGCAATGCTTGCGGGCAGCGAGACCGCCCTGGGCGATTCACGGGTGGCGTTGCGCCGCAGTCTCAAGCAATGGTCGTACAAGGCGCCGCTGCGTCCGCTGCTCCGTTTTCTCTACGTCTATCTATGGCAGCGCGGCTTTCTGGATGGGCGGGAGGGCTATTACTTTGCGCGGCTGCACGCGATGTATGAGTTTCTGTGCGTGGCCAAGGAATTTGAGCTGCGCAAAACCGCGCCGGGGGGCATGCGATAAATGCGAGTGCTGGTGTGGGGCATTAATTATGATCCGGAGCAAGTGGGCATCGCGCCATACAACGCCGCGCTATGCGAGTACCTTGCGCGGCAGGGCCACGATGTGGAGATGGTGACCACGTTTCCCTATTATCCCATGTGGAAAAAAGCGGAGAAGGATCGCGGAAGGCTTTACCGCAGCGATGTGATTCGCAATGTGCGCGTCCGGCGCTGCTGGCATTTCGTGCCCGCGCAACCATCGGGTTTCGAGCGCATCATGCACGAGGCCTCGTTTGTCTATACCTCATTCCTGCGCGTCCTTTCGCTGCGGCGCGCGGATGTGATGGTCGTGGTGTCCCCGCCGTTGCTGCTGGGCGCGGCGGCATGGCTGGCCGGCGCGCTGAAGCGGACGCCGCATGTCCTTCACGTCCAGGATTTGCAGCCGGATGCGGCGGTCGGTTTGGGGATTCTGGAGGATGGCTGGTTCATCGAGGTTCTGCGCGCGCTGGAGCGTTTCAATTATGGCGCCGCGGCGCGGGTATCGGTGATCAGCGAGGGGATGCTTCGCATTCTGGAAAAGCGGGGCGTGAAGCGCCTGCTGCATTTCCCAAACTGGATTGTCGCAAACGGCCCGGCTCCCGCGCGCGGCGCTTTCCGGCAGGCGAGGGGAATCGGCCCCGGCGAGTTTCTCATCCTCTATTCCGGCAACATTGGGATGAAGCAGGGCCTCGAGCTCATTGTGGAAGCGGTGTCGCGCATCGATGGCATCCGGCTCATCATTTGCGGCGATGGCGCAGGCCGCTCCGCGGTGGCAAAAATGATCGATGCGAATGGCAGCCGGAATGTGACGCTGCTGCCGCTTCAGCCGGATGCGGAATATCGCCGGATGATGGTGGACGCGGACGTTTGCGTCATCAGCCAGAGGTCCGGCGGAGGCGCGGCATTTTTTCCCAGCAAGCTTTTTTCCTGTGTGGCGCTGGGCAGGCCGGTGCTCGCGGTGGCCGATGCGGAGAGCGAACTGGCGCGCGTGGTCCAGGAACATGGCCTGGGGGTCTGGGTCGCGCCGGAGATGGATGCCCTGGTTACCGCATTGCGGGATTTACAGCGGAATCGCGCACAACTGGAGAATTGCGAAGCGAACGGGAAAAAGTTCGCGGAGCGATACGAAGAGGCGCGCGTGCTGCCCAGGTTTGAAGCGGTTCTCCGCGAGGTGGCATCCGGTTAGCCGAAGGGCGCCGTGGCGATATTGTGGATATCGAGATCCTGAATATCGCGGTGGATGAAGTACTCCTGAAATCTCCTGAAGTCCGACCAGCATGAAGCGGCCACCAGGATCGTCAGGAAACAGGCCGCCGCGATGGAGCCCGTTGTCTTGCGCGGCAATCCCGCGAGCCAGGTGAGACCCAGGCCCGCCATCAAATACCACGGACCCGTGATGAATGCGACGTAGCGAAGGTTCTTCAATCCCATCCGCAGGCTCGCCAATGTCAGCGTCAGGAGAATGAGAGCGCCCATCCCGATCACCAATTCCCGCCGGGGCAGTTTTCCGCCGAGAATCAGCGCGGCAAATGCCGCGGCGCAGCCGGCCGCGGCGAGCGGGCTCAATATCCAAAGCCCAAGCGGCAGCGAATACCACGGCCCATTCTGATGCTGCCTCGCATATTCGCCGAGCGCCTGAAATTGAGCGACATGGCGCACCGCTTCCGCGATTGGAGATAGTCCGCCGCAAAGCCACGCCAGAAATGCGAAACTAAGCCCCGCGGCGAGCAAACCGCCGGCGCCGATGCGGACAACCGGTTTCCATGAATGATCCCGCATCCACGCATGAATCGCCAGGCCGGCGACGCAAAAGCTGAAGTAAAATCCGCACGCTTCCTTGAGGAGCATGAAGTAAGCGCCGCAAATCCAGAATGCCGTCCACCAGGGCCACGCACGGCGGCGCGAAGCGATCTCCATGCAAAGCCAGAGGAGGAGCATCGCGAAGCACCCGCACGATCCGTCGGCCCAGTTCCTGCGCGCCATCGTCAGATCCTGCGGGCATACGCTCAGCATCGCCATGGCCGCGAGCGCCGCCGGGCGGCCAAAGAAACGCAGACCCACCAATCCCACCAGCGCCAGTTGCACGATGCTCGCGGCAGTGGAGAGCGTGACGCCGGATTGCATGACCGGCCGGTGAAAGAGGGCGTTTACCGCCGCGACGGAATAGTAGTAAGCGACCCGGTCGGGAACGGGATAATTCCACTGCGCGGGGTGCGAGTTAAAAATCCTGATCTGTTCCCGCGCGGCCGTCCATGGGTGTGCCACGGCGGCGCCGGCGAAATTGGCATAACAAATCTCGTCCGGCGTCCGGATGGGCGCCGGAGGACTGGTGATCCGGAGCCAGGCGGCAAAGAGGAAGACGGCTGCGAACAGAACTGACCAGAGGCATTTTGCCATTTGGCCGGTATCCGCTTATCCCGGAATTTCCTTGAGCATCTGGTAATTGGTCGGGAACTTCCGCAGGAAGGAGAGCAAGCGCTCGACCGCCTCCTCCGGCTTGTGGCCGGCCAGGCCGCGGCGGATGACGTTGATCTTGTGCAACTGATCCGCGGGCACCAGCAGCTCTTCGCGCCGTGTGCCGGACTTGAAGATATCGATGGCCGGATAGACGCGCAGGTCGCTGATTTTGCGATCCAGCACCATCTCCATATTGCCCGTGCCCTTGAACTCCTGGAAAATCAGCTCGTCCATGCGGCTGCCGGTTTCGATGAGCGCGGTGGCGATAATGGTGAGAGAGCCGGCCTCCTCCGTGTTGCGAGCCGCGGCGAAGAGCTTGCGGGGAATCTCGAGCGCGCGCGCGTCGATGCCGCCGGACATTGTGCGGCCACCGCCGCCCATGGCGTTGTTGAAGGCGCGTCCCACGCGGGTAATCGAGTCGAGCAGCACGAAGACATCCTTGCCGGCCTCGACCAGGCGCTTTGCCCGCTCGATGGCCAGTTGCGCGATGCGCGTGTGGCTCTTGATGTCCATATCATTGCTGCTCGCCATGATTTCCGCGCTCGGCACCGTGCGGCGGATTTCCGTCACCTCCTCGGGGCGCTCATCCACCAGCAGGATGATGAGGATGGTTTCCGGGTGATTCTTCACGATCGCATCCGCGATGTGCTGGAGCAGCGTGGTCTTGCCCGTGCGCGGCGGCGCGACGATGATGCCGCGCTGGCCCTTGCCAATGGGGGTCATCAGGTCCATGACGCGCGTGGTGTACCGCTCAGTCACCGTCTCCAGCTTGAAGCGCTCGACCGGGCTGATGACGGTCAGCTCTTCAAAGAGCGGGAAGTTGCCGTAATCCGTCGGCTCATCGCCATTGATCGCGGTGAGGCGGAACATCTGCAAGCCGCGGCTGCCGCGGCGCACCTCGCCCTTGATCCAGTGGCCATCGCGCAGCGCGAAGCGGCGCACGACTTCCGGCGTCACAAAGACGTCCGTCGGGCTCTGGATGAAATTCCGTTTCGGATCGCGGAGGAAACCGAATCCCTTGCCGGAGACTTCGACGATGCCTTCGGCAAAGATTGGCTCATGCTTCGGCTCGGATTCGCGATCCGGGGCTTCGGCGTTGCCGGTTGCGGAGCCTTCCTCGTACTCGGCCCGATCCCCGCGGGGATCGCGGTCGCCACGGTCACGATCTCCACCGCGGTCGCCGCGGTCGCCGCGATCATAGCGATCCTGGCGCTCCTGCCGGTAGGGCCGTTCAAAACGCTCCTGACGCTGCTGCGGGGGCCGGGGATTATTGACGCGGTTTGCCTCACGCTCCGTCTCCGCCGGGGAGAGGGGCGCGGAGGTAATGCGGGAAAGTATCTGTGCGGCATCCTCGATCTGGTCCGCATCATGGGAGGCAGGCGCCTGCTGGCGGGAGACCGGCGCGGGTGCAGGCGCAGGTTGCGGCTCCGGTTCGGCAACGGGCGCGGGCGCCGCGGCTTTCGGCGCGGAAGGAGCGGTGGCCACTTTCGGAGCCTGCTCTGCGGCGGTCACTTCGAGCGGCAATTCATCGGTGGTGGCGGCGGCCTTTGTGCGGCGCGTTTTCCCACCGGCGCGCGGGGATGCGCTCTTGCGGCGGGTGGTCTTTTTCGGTTCAGCCAGCGTGGGCTGGCCCTCGGTGGGTTCGGTCATAATCGGATGGATAGTTATGGGGAATGGTCTTCGCGAAAAAATGGGCCTCTGGTTCAGGCGGATAGCTTCGCGAGAAGTTCTTCGGGGAGATCAAAATTCGCGTGGACGCTCTGCACGTCGTCGTTGTCTTCCAGGGCGTCGCACAATTTCAGCACCTGGGCGGCAACGGCCTCGTCTTGCAGCAGCACCGTGGTGTCGGGGAGGTAGGTTAATTTCTGCGATTCGCTTGGGACGCCCGCATTCTTCAGGGCCTCGGCCACGGCGTAAAGCTGATCTGGAGCCGTGGTGATGATGGAGTGCTCGCCATCCGCGGTCAATTCATCGGCGCCGGCGTCCAGCACTATTTCGAGCAAACGATCCTCTGCGACCGCATCAAATGGCACAATAATTTGGCCGCGCCGCCTGAAGAGATAACCAACGCTGCCGGAGGAGCCGAGGTTTCCGTGATTTTTCGTAAAGATAAGCCGCAGATCGGCTGCCGTACGGTTCTTGTTATCGGTGGCTACTTCCACCATGAGGGCGATGCCGCCGGGCGCGTAACCTTCATACACAAGCTCCTCGATGTGCCCGGCGCCGTCGCCTTCGCCCGTGCCCCGTTTGATGGCGCGGTCGATATTCTCGTTGGGCATGCTCTGGGCGCGCCCGGCGAGCACGGCCGCGCGCAGCCGCGGGTTTCCCGAGGGATCGCCGCCGCCCATGCGTGCCGCGACCGTGATTTCCTTGGAGAGCTTTGAAAAAAGCTTTCCGCGTTTCACGTCGAGGGCGCCTTTGATGCGCTTGACTTTAGACCACTTGCTATGACCCGCCATATGTCGGGGTATATGTTTCCAGAATGATGTACGGTTAAGTACGGGGTAGAAAAACTGCGCCAGCCTTGGTGATGAAGTTCGAGTCCGAGAGGGATTGAACTGCCGCTTAGCGCGAGCTAACGCATAGCAAACTTCCAGAGTTCCGCGCGGATGTCAACAAAGCTTTTTTCCAAAGGGAAACCCGGACGGAGGTTTCCCTTTTCCCATCCGTGGATATCCGCGCGCCGGCGGTTCCATTCCGGACCCCGGATAAAGATACCCGCGGATGCCGGTCAATAGCCGGCTATCCGCCCAATATCGTTAGGAATTATCCGCGGTACTACACCGCAATCTTGTTGCCGGCGCGTTTGCGGGCGTTCGCATCGAGGATCTTTTTGCGCATCCGCAGGCTCTTGGGCGTCGCCTCCACGTATTCGTCGGGAGCGATGTACTCGAGCACCCGCTCCAGGCTCATGCGCAGCGGCGGAGCCAGTTGGATGCCCTTGCCATCGCCCGTGGAGCGCATGTTGGAGAGCTTTTTGGCTTTGCAGGGATTTACCGGCATATCGTCCGGGCGGGCGTTCTCGCCCACGATCATGCCTTCGTAGATTTCCTCGCCTGGATCGATGAAGAGCCGTCCCCGCTCCTGGATGGAATCGAGCGCATAGCTGGTGGAGAGCCCGCCTTCCATGGAGACCAGCACGCCGTTGTTGCGGGTGGGGATATCGCCCTTGTGCGCGCCGTATTCCTTGAAGAGATGGGACATGATGCCGTGGCCGCGGGTGGTGTTGACCAGGTCGGTCTCGAAACCGATGAGGCCGCGTGTGGGAATCACGGACTGGATGGTCACGGAGTGCGGCTGGTGCTCCATGTTCATGATATCCGCCTTGCGGCTGGCGAGCGATTGCAGGATGTCGCCGAGGTTCTCATTCGGCACATCGACATAGAGCGATTCCATCGGCTCCAGCAGGTTCCCGGCTTCGTCCCTGTGAAAAATCACCTCGGGACGCGAGACCAGCAGCTCGAAGCCCTCGCGCCGCATCTGCTCCACCAGGATCGCGATCTGCATTTCTCCGCGCGCGTTAATCTCAAAGTGGCCCGCCGTGTCCGTATCTTCAAACTGGATGCCGACGTTCGTGCGTGTCTCGCGCACCAGCCGCTCGCGAATCTGGCGGGCGGTCAGCAGTTTGCCCTCGCGGCCGGCCAGGGGGGAGTCATTGATGCAAATCCCCATCGAAATGGTGGGCGGATCGATATCCACAAACGTCAGCGGCTGCCGCTCCTCGGTATCGGTGATGGTCTCGCCGATAAAAGCGTCCTCGAAGCCGGTAATGCCGACGATGTCTCCCTCGCTGGCGTGCTTGACCTCGATCTTGGCCAGGCCCTGATGGCTGAAAATGGAGGTGATGCTTGCGCGCTCCCGGCGCCCATCCTTGGCAATGCGGACCACGGAATCGCCCACATTGATCCGCCCGCTGGTAATGCGCCCGTAGGCGATCCGGCCCAGATAATCGCTGTAATCCAGATTGGAAACCAGCATCTGGAACCAGGTGTGGTCAGCCTTGGGCGGCGGCGGGATGTGCTTCACGATCGCCTCGAAGAGCGGCTCCATGGTCGTGCTGGTTTCGTGGATCTCCCGCATGGCGTAGCCGGCCTTGGCCGAGGCGTAGATGACGGGAAAATCGAGCTGGGCGTCCGTCGCGTTCAGCTCCAGAAAGAGCTCGAACACCATATCCAGCACCTTGTGGGGGCGGGAGTTTTCGCGGTCGATCTTATTGATGACCACGATCGGCTTGGCGCCGATGTCCAGAGCCTTCTTGAGCACGAACTTCGTCTGTGCCTGCGGGCCGTCGTGGGCGTCCACCACCAGCAGCACGCCGTCCACCATCTTCATGATGCGCTCCACCTCGCCGCCAAAATCGGCGTGGCCGGGGGTGTCCACAATGTTGATGTGGTACTCCTTCCACTTAAAGGCGGCATTCTTGGCCCGGATGGTGATGCCTTTTTCGCGCTCCAGGTCCATGGAATCCATGACCCGCTCCTCCACTTGCTGGTTGGCTCGAAAAGTGCCCGATTGACGTAAAAGCTGGTCCACGAGCGTCGTCTTGCCGTGGTCGACATGGGCGATGATCGCGATATTCCTGATGTGTTCCATAGAGAAAAGGGGCGGGAATATGGCGGCTGGAGCGCAATCCGTCAATAGGGGTTCGCCGCCACCGCAAATTCCGCTGCCGTCGCGGGGCGGTCCGTTTGTTGAAAGTGTCTTCTTCGTTGACATTCTAGCGAAAATGAGAAAGAAAGATTCGGATATAAATTTGCGGGGCCGAAAGTGCTGCCGCCGGCCCCAATCTGATGCATAACTTGCTCACCGTCAAAGAGACTGCTGAATACCTGCGCATCCCGCTGCCAACGGTGTACTACTTGGTTCAGCGGGGACAGTTGCCCGCCATCCAAATCGGCGGCCGCTGGCGCATCAAAAAGGACTCCCTGGACCGCGATATTCTGCGCGAACAGGAGCAAGGCCAGCCCACCGTGCTGGTCATTGATGACGACACGGGCATCCAGGGGATGTTCAAGCTTTTCCTCAAGAAGACCGGCTTTAGCCGGATGATCGTCGGCTCCGGCAAAGAGGGCATCGCCGCCCTCAAGAAGCAGAAGTTCGATCTCATGTTCCTCGATTTGATGCTTCCGGACATTACCGGCGACGTCATTTACGCCGAGGCCAGGGAGATCGCCCCGGAGCTGCCCATCGTCATCATCACCGGCTACCCGGACAGCGATATGCTGGACAATATCCTCAAGCATGGCCCGGTGACGGTCCTCAAAAAGCCCCTGAAAGTGGAGCAAGTGGCCCAGACCATGAAATTCCTCGGTCACAAGATCGTCGAGGCCCAGGTCGCGTAGGGGGGCTTCAAAACAAAAGGAAACAAAGATCGCAGGGCGCCGGCCCGGTGCGGCGCCGTCCAAAAAATCGCTATCTTTGCCTTCTTCTGTCGAAAAGAGTCCAAAATCCCTCCGTATTTCAGGTTGCAAAACAGTGCGCCGCGGGTAAACTCCTGCCCCTTTTCTCCACTCTTATGTCACAGCATCGCAGTCTCAAAGGCGCCAGCACCATCACGGCGAAACGTAACGTCCTCAAGCGCTTCGAGCGGGTGGAATTGCTCCGCAAGCGCGGCCAGTTCAAGGATGGCGACAAGGTGATCGGCCTTCGCAAGACCAAGCCGGAAGCTTGATTCCAGGGCCGCCGGGACGCGCCTTCTCTCATGTTCCGGTTTCTACTGCCCTGGCTGGCTGCCGCGCTGGCCGCCTCCGCCGCCGCGCCCGCGCGGGTGCCGCTCCGGGAGTTTTTCGATAATCCACAGTATGCGAGCGCGGAGATTTCCCCGGACGGGAAGCGACTCGCCTTTCTCGCGCCTTCGGATCACCGGCTGAACATCTGGGTTTGCGATGCCGGGGCATCGCTGGATTCAGCGCGGCAGATCACTCATGAGAAGGAGCGGGGAATTTATTCGTTCTCATGGAGCAGGGATGGGCGGTGGATCCTCTACTCCCACGACGCAAACGGGGATGAAAATTTTCACGTTTTCCGTGCGGACCCGGCTCAGCCGGACGCAAGGGCGCTGGACCTGACGCCGCAGGCGAAATCGCGCGGCGACGTCCTCGATTTGCCCGCCGGGACGCCGGGAGAAGCGGACGTCGCATGGAACAAACGCGACCCGCATTACTTTGACGCCTACCGGATCGACCTGGCTACCGGCGCGGCCACGCTGATCGCGCAAAATCCCGGCGACGTGGAAGCGTGGTGTCCGGATACGCACGGGAAAATCCTGGGCGCGGTGGCGGCACTGAAGAATACAGATACCGAGATTCGCGCGCGCGCCGACGAGGCCTCCCCGTTCAAGGTGGTGACCACTTACCACGATGACGACGAGGCCGCGATCTACGACTTCTCGCCGGATGGCACGTTTCTTTATGCGACGAGCGCGCGTGGCGCCAATTTGACGCGGCTGGTGAAACTGGACATCGCGACGGGAAAGGAAACCGTGATCGACAGCGATCCGGAGTACGACTGCGCCGGTCCCGTAATCACCGCATGGAGCCACACCCTGCTCGGCGCGCAGTACGACAGGGAGCGATTCAGCTACAAGGCATTCGACCCTGCGTTTCAAAAAGATCTCGATACCCTCGCGAAGGTGCACGACGGCGACATCGCCTTCGGCGATATGACCGCCGACGAACGGAAATGGATCGTCAGCTTCAATTCGCCCACCGATCCCGGAGCCACTTATCTTTACGATCGCGACAGCGGAAAGGCGCAATTTATCTTCCGCCCGCGACCGTGGCTGAAACCGGAGATGCTGGCGGAGATGAAGCCGGTCACGCTCAAGAGCCGCGATGGCCTCACACTCCACGGTTACCTTTCGCTTCCGCGCGGCATGGTTCCGCACTATCTGCCCGCGGTACTGGTCGTCCATGGCGGGCCGTGGACGCGCAATAATTGGGGCTACGACCCGGAGTCCGCATTCCTGGCAAATCGCGGGTATGCGGTATTGCACATCAACTATCGCGGCTCGACCGGGTTCGGAAAAAAATTTGAGGACGCCGGGAATAAAGAATGGGGCGGCAAGATGACGGACGATATGGTGGACGCGGCGCATTGGCTCATCGCCCAGGGCATCGCCGATCCCAAACGGTTCGCGATCTATGGCGGCAGCTACGGGGGTTACGCCACGCTGGCGGCGATGGCATTCCGCCCCGGGGTGTTCGCATGCGGCATCGATTATGTGGGCGTCGCGAATTTGCTCACCTTCATGAACACCATTCCCCCCTATTGGGAAGCATCGCGCCAGGTGCTTTACAAGCGCGTCGGTAATCCGGTGACCGAACGGGCAATGCTCCGGTCCCACTCGCCGGTTTTCTTTGCCGATCAAATCGAGGGTCCGCTTTTTATCGCGCAGGGCTACAATGATCCGCGCGTGAATCACAATGAGTCCGAGCAAATCGTCAACGCGCTCCGCAAAGCCGGCAAGCCGGTGGAGTACCTCCTCAAGATGGACGAGGGCCATGGCTTCCGGAACCCGGAGAACCGGCTCGATTTCTACGCGAAGATGGAAGCCTTCCTCGACCGGTATATCGGGAAGGCAAATTAGTCGGGGTTTACGGATCGCCGGGATTTTGGAATCATCCGATTCAATCCCGAAAAAAATGTTCCGTTCTTTTTGTTTCTTACTTTTGCTCTCCGGCGTGGCGATGGCGGGCGATGCGGCGCCGGTCAAAGTTCTCAAGCCATGGGTGCGCGCCGTGCCCCCTTCGATGACCGATTCCGCCGCGTACATGCGCCTTCAGAATACCGGCGATACGCCGCTGCGGCTGACCGGCGCGACCACGCCGCTGGCCGGCATGGCCATGCCGATGATCACCACGCACACCATCATACAGGGCGTGGAAGCGCTGGGGATGAAAGGCGTGGATTACCTGGAAATCCCAGCCCACGGAGCGCTGGTGCTCAAGCCCGGCGGCAATCATCTGATGTTGATGAACCTGACGCATCACCCGAAGATCGGCGAGCAGGTGACCCTCACGCTGGATTTCGAGCCCGGCCATCGAAAATTGACCGTGACCATGCCCGCGCTTATGGATGCTGTACCATGAATCAGACCGCTCCACCCATCGCCCCGCCTCCCGCGCGGCGCCGCCCGCAGTTTCCCGTGTGGATTTCCGTCACGATTATCGTCGTGGCGCTTTGCGTGGCCGCGTTCTTTTTCCTGTATCATCCGGGCGATGGGACGCCGTACCAATATTACGGGCAGTGGATCGGGCAGGATGCGCCGGATTTCATGCTCACCAACCAGGATGGGAAGCCGGAGCAATTGAGCGCTCTCCACGGCAGCGTCGTGCTGATGACGTTCGGGTTCACCCATTGCCCCAATGTCTGCCCCACCACGCTCGCAAACCTTGCGGCGATCCGCAACGGCCTGCCGCCGCGTGAGCGGGACCGGGTGCGAGTGCTATTTATCTCCGTGGATCCGGCGCGCGATACGCCCAAGGCGCTCAAGGATTACGTCACCTTTTACTCGCCCAGCTTCAACGGTCTCACCGGCAGCGACGATGACATCGCGAAGGTGGCGAAAAGCTACGGTGCTTACTACCACGCGGAGATCCAGGACAGCCAGGTGGCGAGCAATTACTACACAATCGTCCATTCCGCCTACGTTTACCTGATCGACCCGCAGGGCCGTTATGCCGTGCTCTACAATAATGACAAGCTGACCGACCACGCCCGAATGGAGCAGGACATCGAGCACCTTTTACAAACGGGGAAATGAAGCGGCTCCTGGCGTGGGCCGTGCCGGGGCTGGCGCTACTGTGCGGATGCCGGCAGGAATTGCCGGCAAAACTGCAGACGGGTGAGGACCTTTACATGGCGAATTGCGCGGTTTGCCACAATACCCGCGGCGAGGGCCTGATGATGTACCCCGCCCTTGCCCACTCCCAGTGGGTGGATGGGCCGCCGGAGCGGCTCGCGGCGATCATCCTGGATGGGATGCAGCGCGGCAGCGACTCGGACGTTGCCGGCGTGATGCCGAGTTGGAAGACCTTGAGCGATGTTCAAATCGCGGCGGTAATGAGTTATCTCCGCCAGCGCGACGGCAAGCCGCCGGCAAGCTCCGTGGAGGTGAGCCGGGTGCGTCTCGAGACGCAGGCGCGCAATTCGTACTGGACTGCCGGGGATTTGCGGACTTTGAAAATCCATTGATGGAATTGGATTGCCGCGCCGGCGGCCCTCGTTTAGGGAACGCCCCGGACGTATGGACGAATGCATCTACGGCGCATCGCAGATGGATGGGGGAATGGATGGATCACTCATTTTTTTGCAGGCAATCGGGGCGCCTGCCGGGAGCGAGGCCGGATTCGGACATTGATTTTACAGAATGGGAGTCATGGGACAGCCGATGTCCCACCCCGGGCGCTAGGATGCGTCCGGAATATGGATCGGAAGAATGTAAGCGTGGAGGAGCGGATCGAGCGCGGATGTTCGCGGCCACCTCTGGCGAGAATGCTGCGGATTCACGAGTGCCTGACGGCAGGGCTTTACCCGAATTGCCGGAAGATCGCAGAGGAGTTCGAGGTTTCGTGCAAGACTGTGCAGCGGGATATCAATTTCATGCGGGACCAGTTGCGGCTGCCCATCGAATATGACAAAGAGCGCTTTGGCTTCCATTACACGCGTCCGGTCACCGGTTTTCCCGCGCTGGGCGCAGGGCAGGGCAAGGGCAACGTCAACCCATGGAAAAAATCCTCGCCGGCGCCGATCGGCGAGAAGCCGCCGCTTGAGCGGGACTATGCCGGGCGCGGCCAGTTGGTGCGGATTCGTTTCGATGCCGACTCCGCGCGAGCTGTGAGATCGCGTACATGGCATGCCTCGCAGATTCTGCGCCCGCTGCCGGATGGCGCGGTCGAGATGACGCTGCGCGCGCGGGACGAGGATGAAATCGCGCGCTGGGTGCTAAGCTGGGGCGGTCATGCGTGGGTGCTGGAGCCGGTGCGCGTGCGCGGGCGCGTGAGGGAGATCGCGCGCGGCATCATGGCCCGCCATTGATGGGGATGCGCATCGCGAATTCCGAGCCCTTGCCGGGTTCGCTCGTCACCGTGCACTCGCCGCCGTGCGCGTGTGCGATGGCCTGCACGAGGCTGAGGCCGAGCCCCAGGCCGCGCTGGGAGCGGCTTTTGTCCGCGCGGTAGAGGCGCTCCCAGATGTGAGGCAATTCGCTCCCGGCGATTCCAATGCCGGTATCCCGCACACGGAGGCAGGCCTCGACGCCGGCGCGCTTTACCGACACCTCCACCCGTCCCCCCTGCGGGGTGTATTTCACGGCATTGTCCAGCAGGTTTGCAACGGCCTGGCGCAGCCGGTTTTCATCGGCCACCACTTCGCAGGGCTCCGTTTCCACCATCGCGATCTTCACACCCTGGTCTTCCGCGGCCTCGGCGTAGAACTCCGTCAATTGGCCCGCCAGCTCGGCCAGGTCCACGCGTTTCAGATTTAGCCGCATCGCACCGGTCTCCACTTCGGAAATGTCCATGAGCGTGTTCAGCATCGTGATGACGCGCTCGCTCTCCTCCACGCAATCGGCCAGCGCCTCCTGGGATA
>DATAXI010000110.1:0-12567 GCA_036266845.1 Chthoniobacteraceae bacterium
CGCGCGGCGAATGGAGCGGAGCGTATTCTCGGGCTCATGGCCCGCCGCGCCGCGATGACCGATGCAAAGCACGAGCCGGGATATTACCGGCCGTAAAACGCGACGCGATCTTCTTCCGCGGCGTTGATGGCATACCGGACGGATTCCGAGACGGCTGCGACGGCGCGCCCGAGCGATTGCTTGCTCACCTCCACGCGTGCGCCTACCGGCATCAAATTGAAAAGCTGGATCACATCCCTGGAGCGCATCCGGATGCAGCCGTAGCTGGCCGGGCGGCCAATGAGCCGCTCGACCGGGGTGCCGTGGATGTAGATATTGCGGCTGAAGGCGTTCTCGTTGCAATTCTCGAGCCCGCGCAGCCAGATGATGCGGGTCACAATGGGATCGCGCCCCGGAGAATTGGGCCGCAGGATTTCGCCGGTCATCCGGCGGTTCTTGAACACCGCCCCGAGCGGCGCGCCGGCGCCGATCTTCCCGGCGATCTCCATATAACCCAGCGGGGTGGCGTAGCTGTTGAAACGGTCTCCCACGCCGTAGCGGGAGGTGGATACCGGGTAGCGGGCAACGGTGCAGCCGTTCTCGACCACCGCGATTTTCTGGTCCGGGACGCTGACCACGGCGCAGATATCCGTGTCACCCGCGAAGGCCCGGAACATCGCCAGGCAGCTCAAAACACATGTCAGAAGGGCTCGAATCATGAGCCGTGTAAAGAGCATGGGATATGCCCCCTCGCAACCGCGAGAGATAGATTTTATCAAAACACCGTCTCGCCCTGCTCGAAACTAGGCAGAAACCCGCGATTCCGGGCATAAAGCCGGCGCGGAATGGCGTTTGAACCGCAAAAGCCGGCTCGGAAATTCTCAATTCACGCCGGCAAGGCGTCTTCCGGCTCGTCCTCCACGTCGCTTTCCTGCGTGGCACGCGGGCGGTATTGGGCGATGGAAGCCAGCCCGACATAGGAGAAACCGCCCTGGAAGAGGAGCAGGAAGGGAACCGAACCCCATTGATTGCGGAGCATGGCCTCCAGCAGGACCACGGTGAAGTAGGCCGCGAAGCCGAGCTCGATGACCGGCAGCACCGTTTTGAGCGCTTTGTAGCGGGAGGCGCGCAAGGGCTGGTTCTTTTTCACGATGCCATACTTGGGCGTGCGGGTGAACTCGCTGGCATGGTTGAACATCGCCTCGAGCACCGCCCGGGCGTTATTGATGGCCAGGCCGATGCCCAGACCCAGCAGCAATGGGAGCAGGAGAATCTCCTTCATCCATGTGCGGGGATAGAGGATCCGCTGCGCGCAAACGTAGAACACACAAGCCGAAAGGGAGGCGGCGACAAAGACCGGGATGTCCAGCAGGACCGTGCGCCACACGCCGGCGCCGAGGCCGCCGCTGATGGGGTGCAGGAGCACACACAGGAAAAAGAGGAGCAGATAGGCAAAATTCGAGGTGAGGTGGGCCGTGGCCTCCAGCTTGATGAGGATCGGCAGTTCCTTGTTGCGCCAGATGACGGGCAGCAGCTTCTTGCAGGTCTGGATGGAGCCTTTGGTCCAGCGATGCTGCTGGGATTTGAAGCCATTGATTTCCGCCGGCAACTCCGCGGGCGTCACCAGGTCCGCCAGATAGATGAAACGCCAGCCCTTGATCTGGGCCCGGTAGCTCAGGTCCAGGTCCTCGGTCAGCGTGTCATGCTGCCAGCCGCCGCTGTTCTCGATGCAACTGCGCCGCCAGAGGCCGGCGGTGCCATTGAAGTTGAAGAACCGCCCGGAACGGCTGCGAGCCGTCTGCTCCAGCACCAGATGGCCGTCCAGGAACATGGCCTGCACCCGGGTCAACAGGGAAAAGGTCCGGTTCAGGTGGCCCCAGCGGGACTGGATCATGCCGATGCCGGGATCGGTGAAGAAATGGATCGTCTCCTGCAGGAGATTGGGCGTCGGGACAAAATCGGCATCCAGGATGAGGATGTAATCTCCCTTGCAAGTATCCAGGCCGGCGGCCAGCGCCCCGGCCTTGAAGCCGCTCCGGTCCAGCCGGTGCTTATGCTCGATATCGAAGCCCTGCGCGCGCAGCTCCTTCATCTTAGCCTCGCAGATTTCCTGCGTCTCGTCCGTCGAATCATCGAGCACCTGGATCTGTAAGAGATCGCGGGGGTAATCGAGCTTGCTCACCGCGTCGAGCAGGCGCTCCACCACGTACAGCTCATTGAATATGGGAAGCTGCACCGTCACCTTTGGAAGCGCATCGAACTGGCGGACCGGCTTAGGGACGTTCTTGCGATGCTTATAGAAAAGGTAAACGATCACATACCGGTGAGCGCCGTAGAGGCAGAGGCCAAACAGCACAGCCAGATAACAGATTGCCCAAATAAAGTGTCCAACGCGTCCGTCCATAGTTCAGGTTAAATGTGCGTCCTCAGAAGCCGGTTGAAATGCCAGGAATTTACGTTTCTTGTTGAGTGATGCTCCGCGAGATGCCAGTTCCATTCCCGGTCAGCCTTTGGGGGACACTCATCCACCCCTGCGCCATGCGCGGGTCCAATAAGATAAATCGACAACGCGGTGCACATGATGGGTTAACGGGCTCCTAAGTCTGGCGGGATACCCCGCCAAATTCGGGCCGAATGATGCCGGTTTACTCAAGAGCGTCAAGAGCAATGAAACTGTCAAAAGTGAAAGGAAAGTCCCCCGCTGTGCGGGACTTCGAGCGTATTACCCGGGATTTTTTGGACGCTTCCCACGAGCTTTTTCCCCAGGAGGCAAGCGAATTGGGGCTCTCCCGGTACGAGCATCGCCTGGGGAAAAACGGGGAGGCGACGTATCTGCGTCACATCGCACTCATGGAGAAAGCCCTTGCGGCCACCGAGCGCCTCCCGGAGGCCGATTTCGCGGGCGATGCGTGGCTGGACCGGCGCGGTTTTCTCTCCATGCTGCGGACTGGCCTCCTCTTTCAGCGGGATCTGGAGCGCTGGCGGACCAATCCCCAAGCGCATTGCGATGCTGCCGTGGGATCCATCTTCGACCTGGTGATCCGCTATGCGGATCGTCTGCCGCGCGTCCTGCCAAAGATCGAGAGCCGCCTGGCCCGCATCCCGGATTTCCTGGCGGAAGGGGCCTCTGTGGTCCGGGCGCCGGTGCCGCTTTGGACCCGGCTCGCGCGCAAAAGCTGCGAGGGGATCGGCCCGTTTCTGAAGGAAATCGAGGGAAAACTGGCGCAATATTCCGCCAGGCCGGAGCGGACCGCGGCCCTCTTTGATGCGGCGCGGAAGGCTTTTGCCCGTTACTCGGAGGAGATCGGGCGGAAACGCCCCGGTCCCGAGGGGAGTTTCGCCGTGGGCCGGGGGAACATGGAAATGCTGGTTCGCGAGCGGATGGGCCTCAACCGCTCGCTTGCGGAGATCGAAGCGACGGGCTGGAGCCTGATCCGGAAAATGGAGGACGAGCTGCGAAAAGAGGCGCGCAAGTTTGGACGGCGCAGCGCCGCGGAGATTCTCCGGGCTGCGGCCCAGAGCTGGGAGCCGCGCGGACCGTCGCTGATATCCGAATACGAGCGAGTGACGCTGAGCATTCGCGACGCCTTTGCCAGGAAGCAATTACTGACACTGCCGCCCGGGGAACGGTTGCGCGTCCAGCCCGTGCCGGATTTCATCAAGCACCTTTTCCCGACAGCGGCTTACCGCCAGCCGGGTCCCTACTCGCGCGACCAGACCGGTATCTTCTGGGTCAACGATCTGGGGGCCGGCATCCGCGATCCCGCGAAGCGGCTTGCGGAGACGCGGCAGCACCATGGTCTGGAATTGACCTGCGCCCATGAGGCGTACCCCGGGCATCACGTTCAGTTTGTCATTCAGAACCGTCACCCGAGCAAGCTGCGCCGCCTCTTCGCCCACGCCATATTCTATGAGGGCTGGACTCTCTGGTGCGAGAAGATGTGCGTGGACCACCGCATCATTCGCAAACCGGAGGCGCGGCTTCAGCAGTTGCAGGATGCGCTGTGGCGCGCCTGCCGCATCGTGATCGATTGCGGCCTGCAAGGCGGCGCCCTCACGTATGCCGGCGCGGTCAAGTTGCTGATGGAGCGGGTCGGTTTTACCAAGGCGCGTGCCGAGGGGGATGTGAATTGGTACACCTCGTCTCCCACCGTGCCCATGAGCTACCTGCTGGGCCGGCTGGAGCTGGAGCGGCTCCATGCCCGCCTGACCGGCAACGACGGGTGGACGGAGCGGCAGTTTAACGATTACATTCTCTCGTTCGGGGCCATCCCCTGGAGCTGGATTTGGGAGGCCCGGTTGCGCCCCGACTGATACCCATGACAATGCCGCAAAAGATGCCCCGCTTCTTTTTCAGGAAAGGGCCGTTCAAGCCGCTGGATGTCGCGCTGGCCCTTTTCCTGGCCGGTTGCGTCCCGACCATCCTGATGGCGGTCATCTCCTACTCGATTCTGCGCGGCACGCTGGAGAGCAGCATCATGGGCGACCGCAGCACCCTGGTCCTCTCCCTGGCCCGCCTGGTCAATGCGGAGACCAGCCGCCCCGGCGAGATGCTGGAATACTACCAGATGACGCCCGCCGTGCAGCAGATGGTGCGGCGTTCGCCGGGCGATCCGGACGTGCAGACCTGGCTGGCGGACGCCTTTTACTCGCATCCGCGCGTGGATGGGATGTTTCTCACCGATGCCGAGGGCCGGCTGCTGGGCTCCATTCCCCAGACCGGACCTGAGAATCTGGGCAAGGAGTTCTCGACCGCCTACTGGCTGGCCCAGGCGCGCGCGACCAGTGGTTATTACGTCTCGCCGGTCCATCTCCGCATTCCGGACCAGCGCCTCTGCACCACCATTGTGGCGCCTGTGCGGGACAAGGCGCACCACATTCTTGGTTTTGTCGGCGTCAATATATTGGTGGAGCGAATCGGCAAGCGGCTGCTTTCGCTCGATTTTGGAGAGCAGACAGCGGTCCAGATTGTGGACCAGACCGGAATGCCGCTCTTTAACCGGGAACTGGCGCCCAATACCGGCGGCGCCACTGAGGATCCCGCGCTGCTGCAAAGGATCAAGAATGCCAGCCAGCAGCAGTTCCGCTGGCACGACGACCTGGTCAGGATTCAAAAGATCGAAGGGGCCAACTGGACTGCGATCCTGCGCCAGCCGATTTCCGTAGCCTACCAGCCGGTGCGCAACCTGGTGGAACGGGAGGCCGTCATTGCGGCATGGCTGGTTGCATTGTACGCGATCGGCTCGTGGCTCGTGAGCTGGCTTTACCGCAATCACCTGCTGGCCACGGAACGCATCGCGAGGGAGACCTCTTTCAGCCAGACGATTCTCACTCACATGCCTATCGGGATCGCCCTGCTGGATACCCGCTCGCGGCACATCCTGGAGGCGAACGAGAAGTTCATCGAGATGGCGCGCGAGTTCGGGGGCGCGCCCCCGGACCGGCCGCCCGATCGCCTCTCCCTGGCGGATTTGCCCAACCTCGGCATCGATGAGGCCGTCGAGCGCGTCTCGAACTCCGGGCGCTCCTTTCAGACGCGCGAGCAGATGGTGCAGGATGCCACCCAGCGGAAGCATTTTCTCTCCGTCAACATCATGCGGCTGCAGGATGCCGAGCAGCGGACTCACGGCGTGCTGCTCCTGATGGAGGATGCCACGCATGACGTGGAAACCCGGCGCGATCTCATCGCCGCCAACACCGCCAAGGACCAGTTTCTCGCGCTGCTCTCCCACGAGCTGCGCAACCCGCTTTCCCCGGTGATCACGATGGTGTCCGAGCTGGATAAAATGACCGACTCGCCCGCAGCCCGCAACGCATTGGAAATCATCCGGCGCAATGTGGAGCTGGAGGCGCGCCTCATTGACGATCTGCTGGACATCACCCGCATCTCGCACGGCAAGCTGCAACTGACCCCGGAGTCGATCGATGCCCACCGGGCCATCCATCGCGCGCTGGAGATTTGCCAGCGGGATATCGATGCGAAACACCTCGATGTCCGCCTTGATCTCGCCGCAACCTCGTTTCACGTGAAGGCGGACCCCGCCCGCTTCCAGCAGGTGCTGTGGAACCTCATCAAAAACGCCGTCAAATTCACCCCGCGCGGCCTCATCACCATCCGCTCCCACAACGATGGCGCGGGCCGCATTATCATGGAGGTCAGCGATACCGGGATCGGCATCACGCCGGAGCGGCTGGGCCGCATCTTCAAGCCCTTCGACCAGGGGGAGAGTTCCATTACCCGGCGCTTTGGCGGCCTGGGCCTGGGGCTGGCAATCTCCAAGGCGATGATCGATGCGCACGGCGGCGCCCTCAAGGTGCGCAGCGCCGGCAAGGACCAGGGAGCCACATTCACTGTCGAGCTGGGCACCGTGGAGCCGCCCATCCAGGCGCCGGAGACTGTGCGCACGCCCACCATTACCGGCGGCAGTCTGCAGCACAGGATTTTGCTGGTGGACGATCACGAGGATACCTGCACCGGCATGCGGATGATCCTGGAGCGGCGCGGCTACCGGGTGAAGATTGCGCACGACGTGAAATCCGCCATCGAAGTTGCCGCCAGTTATCCTTTCGAGCTGCTCATCAGCGATCTGGGCCTGCCGGATGGCACGGGGTTCGATCTCATGAAGGAACTGCGCCGCATCCGTGGCGATTCCATCCGCGGGGTCGCTCTCAGCGGTTTTGGCATGGAAAGCGATATCGAACGTTCCATGGAAGCCGGGTTTGACGTGCACCTCATCAAGCCTGTCAATCTCGAGCGGCTAAGCGAGATCCTGCGCAAGGTTTTCCCGCCGGAGGAGATGGAGCCCGCCGGGCGGTCCTGATTTTTTTCCATGCTTTTCCCCGCGTATGCATAAGCCGGTGCAGAACTCCCGCGCGGCGGACACCGCCATCGCCATTTGCATCATCGCGGCGGTCGGTATCTGCGATTATTTCTCGGGATACCAGATTACCCTCTCGGTTTTTTACCTCTTTGGGATTTGTTACGCGCTCTGGAAGGTGGGACCGGGGAGCGGCATCGCGATGGCGGTCCTGAGCATCGCCATCTCCGAGGTTGCGGACTGGCTGGATGGCATCCGTTACGCGCGCGCATTTGTCCCGGTCTGGAATGCGTGCATTACCGTTGCCTTTTATCTCATCGTCATCTGGCTGCTGAACCGCATCAAACTTTTCCAGACCACCCTGGAGGATCGCATCCGCCAGCGCACCGCGGCACTGGCCAGCGAGGTGGCCAAGCGCGAGCGGCTCGAGAAGGAAATCCTCATGATCAGCGAGCGCGAGCAGCGGCGCATCGGACACGAATTGCACGACACCCTTTGCCAGCACCTCACCGGCACCGCGATTGCCGGCCAGGTGCTTGCGGATACTCTTTGCGCCGAGAAACGGGCCGAGGCCGATGATGCCGGCCAGATTGTTGACCTGGTGGAGGAAGGGATCGAGATGGCGCGCAACCTCGCCCGCGGCCTCTTTCCCGTAGGCATCGAAGGGGAGGGGCTGCTCTCCGCGTTGCGGGAACTGGCCGAAACGCACGACGGGCGTGCGGGCATCGTGTGCCGTTTCGAGGCGGCCAATCCCGCTCTCATTCAGGACGGCATTGTCGCCGCGCATCTCTACCGCATCGGCCAGGAGTCCGTGCGCAACGCCGTGCGCCACAGTGCCGCGCGGCACATCACCATCAGTCTGGACCAGGATGGCGAGGAGGCCGTGCTATCCATCCGCGACGATGGCTCCGGCTTTGGGCCGGCCGTGGGGGAGCGCCAGGGGATGGGCCTCCACATCATGCGGCACCGGGCGACTCTGATCGGCGGGCAGTTTGAAATTGCGAGCAATGGCAATGAGACCGTGGTATCCTGCGTCGTTCGAAATGGGCTGCGTCCTACATGACGCATTCTCACACCTTGGTAATCTCCTTTTTGGATTCCACTAAATGATGAAACGCAAAGTCTTCCTCGTTGACGATCACCCCCTGGTCCGCGAATGGCTCGGCACGCTCATTGATCGACAACCCGATCTCGCGGTATGCGGCGAGGCCGATGGCGCGCCCGAGGCGCGGCAAAAAATCGAGGCGATGGAGCCCGATGTCGCCGTTGTGGACATCACCCTCGAGAAAGGATCGGGGCTGGAACTCATCAAGGACCTCAAGCTCATCCGCCCGGGCATGCCCGTCATTGTGCTCTCCATGCATGACGAGTCGCTCTACGCCGAGCGCGCCATGCGGGCCGGCGCCAAGGGGTATGTCGTCAAGAAAGAGACGACCCGCAAGATTCTCCTCGCCATCCGCGATGTTCTGGAGGGCAAGGTGTACTTGAGCGGCCGCGCCGCGGGCGGCCTGGTGGAGAAGATTCTCGATGGCAAAACCTCGGATGCCTCGCCGGTGGACCGGCTCAGCGACCGCGAGCTGGAGGTCTTCCGCATGATCGGGCAGGGGATGAAGACCCGGGAGATCGCCGAGTCGCTCCATCTGAGCATGAAGACCGTCCAGGTCTATTGCGCCCGCATCAAGGAGAAGCTGAACCTTGCCGACGCCACGCAGTTGATTCGCGAAGCCATGCGCTGGCACGAGTCCGCCGCGCAGGGATAGCGGCGCCGGGCAGGCCCGCCGCTTGCCGCTGACCATTCGTGCGCCCATCTCCGCCGTGATGCTCGCAATGCCAGGCCAATCTTTTCGCGTGAGAATCCGGTGTGGAGTTTTTTGCTCGCGCGCCGGCGGCTGATTTAAAAATCCAATTTCCGCTTGTCCACCATCGGCGGCGTGCAAGGATGCCGTTTCGTTTTCCTTATGCCGCAAAAACCGAAATCCTCCGCCGGACACGCCTCCCATACAAAAACCGCCCATGCAGCCGGCCTGCCCGGGGCGATGCGGCGCCCGATCAAAGTAACGATGCTGGGGGCGGGGAGCGGCTTTACCGTGCCGCTGATGAACGACATCCTGCGCATCCCGCAAAACCAGGGGGGGCGGATCGTCCTGGTGGACATCGATGCGAAGCGGCTTGGGACGATGCAGCGGCTCATCAAGCAACTCGTGGCGCGACTGGGCCTGGAGCAACTTTGGAAAGTCACCGCCACCACGGACCGGACGAAAGCGCTGCCGGGCACCGATTACATCGTCAATTGCATCGAGGTGAGCGGCGTCGCGTGCGTCCGCATCGATAACGATATCCCCGCAAAATATGGCATCGACCAGTGCATTGGCGATACCATCGGGCCGGGCGGCCTGTTCAAGGCGTTGCGGACGATTCCCGTCTGGCTGGAAGCGCTGGCCGATGCGGAGCGGCTCTGCCCGCGCGCCATTGTGCTGAATTACACCAATCCGATGAGCATGATGTGCCTCGCCGCGGGCCGCACCAGCGGCATGGAGGTTGTGGGACTTTGCCACTCCGTGCAGGGCACCAGCGAGTTGCTTGCGCGCCGAGCGGGCCTGCCGCTGGCGGAGATCACCTGGGAGTGCGCGGGCATCAATCATCTGGCCTGGTTCACAAAGTTCGAGCACCAGGGACGCGACCTTTACCCGCTGCTTTTTGAGAAAGCGCGTGCCGATCTCGCGGGCAAGCCCGGCAACAAGGACGACGCAAAGGATTTGGTCCGCAAGGATATGATGCTCCACTTCGGCGCATTCATCACGGAATCGAGCGGCCACCTCAGCGAATACCTGCCTTATTATAGAAAGAGAAAGGACCTCATCGCGCAGTATTGCCGGGACGGCTACGATGGCGGATCGAGCTTTTACGCGGACCATTGGCCGGATTGGCGCGCCGCCGCGGACAAGGATCGCGTGGCGATCCTGCGCGGAGAGAAGCCGCTGGAGCGCCCGCGCAGTTGGGAGTACGCAAGCTGGATCATCGAGGCGTGCGAGAAGGATAGCCCCGTCCGCATCCACGGCAATGTGATGAACGGCATCGGCGGCAACGGACGGCTCATCACCAACCTGCCGGAGAATGGGTGCGTGGAAGTCGCCTGCATGATCGATCAAAACGGCGTGCAGCCGGTGCGTTACGGCGCGCTGCCGGCGCAGATGGCGGGATTGTGCGATTCCAACATGCGGATGTTCGATCTGGGCGCCACGGCCGCGATCGAGCGCAGCAAGGAGGCGGCGGCTCATGCGCTGATGCTGGACCCGCTCACCGCAGCCGTATGCAGCCCCGCGGAGATCAAGCGGATGACGATGGAGATTTTTGAGGCGGAAAAGGAATTTCTGCCCGGGTACAAATAGGTCCCGTTTGCATCACACCGCCGCGCCTGCAAGGAACGCGGCTGTCTGCAATTGCTTTTGGCGGTCTGTGAGCAGGCGCAGTACCGCGCGGCATTGCGCGGGATGGGCCAGGCGATCCCTGCGAGCGTGGATCACGTCTCCCAGCAATCCAAGGTCGCGATCCTTGCCCAGCAATTGCGCCAGCGAGCCGATCTGGTCCGCGCGTTCGCCCAAATCCGGACTCTTCTTGCGCAGCAGCAGAGTTTCATTCCAAAGCTCTTTCGTGCGCTTGCGCCACTCGTGCAGGTTCTCCGGCGTCGGTTCGGCATCGGCGGTTTGGTGGGCGCGGCGGAAGGCCTTGCGGGCCTTGCGCCATGCGTGGCGCGCGTCCTTTTTATCAAAGCCGTTGAGGTCCCATTCTTTCACCCGCTTCAGCTCCTTGCGCACCTGCCTGGCGGCCCGCTTCAGCACTCCGCCATCTTTCACCTCGCGTTCCAGTCTCTTTGCCTCGCGCGCCAGGATGCGGCGCAGCAGGAGCAGGACCTCCGGCGGGCGTCCCTCGAAACATTCGGCGGTAAAGGCATCGAGCGCTTCCACCAATGCCACGCCGTCGCGCGCGTCGCGGATATCGCGGCCGGCATCGCGCAGGATGTGATTCTCCTTCCGGTACTCCTTCCTTCCGAGGCCGGCCTTGGCCATGCGCAGCAACGCGCGGGTTTTCTTGAGCCGGGTGCGCGCGGTGTGAATCCCCACCGCCACTGCGCCATTCTTTTGCGAGAGCGCCTTGCGGGCGCGGCCCATCTGCGCCGCGGCGACCCGCTTTAACTCGCGTCCCACCGGCTTCGATTTCGAAATCTGGTAACTCACGGCAAAGTCAATCTAACACGATTTCATGACCCCGGCGATAATACGGGCTTCGGCATTCCCCCACGGGCGCCGCGCGCGGGATGCCGCGTGACCGGCAGTGTCATCCTTATCCATTCCGCGCTCGCGCTGGCCGGGGTATTATAAAAAAAGCCCCGATTTCTCCTCCACTTCATGCTTGTATCCAATGCGCCGCCGGGCAGGATTGCCGCCATGGTAAAGCTCTCCTCCCTCCGGAAGTGGTCGGTCCTTCTCTCTGGTTTTGTCTTTCTTGCAGGTTGCGGAAACAACGCTTCCGCCCCATCGGGCGCGGCTCCGCAGGCGGCGGCTCCCACGCCCACTCCTGCGCCAAAGTCGGCCACACCCAACAGCTTTGACGAGGTCGCCGCCCATCTTGATCCCGGTGGCGATTTCTATCTCTACCTGAGCACGCGGCAATTGCTCGCGAAGCTGGACGGCTTCATCAACAGCCTTCACGACACCGCCGTATCGCAAAGCGGAGGGAACAAGGGGGACATGGACAAGGCGTTCCTCGTCCTGAAGGATGTGGTTCAGAAGAGCGGGGTGGAAGATGTGAGCGGCTTTGGCGCCAGCAGTTTCTGTTACTCGCCGGGTCTTCATCGTAACAAGATCTTCATCCATCACGCTCCGGACAAGGGCTCCGGGCTGATGTGGTCCCTCTTCGGCAAGGCGCCGCATCCCCTCACGCAGCTTGATTTTCTGCCGGCGGATACGGCCTATGCCGTTTTCGGCGACTTCGATCTTCCGCAGCTCATTGATTTCACGCGCCAGGAGGCTCTCGGCTCCGGCATTCCGGAGGCAACGCAGGCGGTCAATCAATGGCAGACGCAGTTTGCGGGCATTACCGGCCTGAAATTGGACGACGTGCTTAAATCCCTCAACGGCTCGATGGGCATGCTCGTGACCCTGGATTCCACCAGCACCATCAATGTCCCCACCGGCGGTCAGGCGCTCGATATTCCAGTGCCCCGGCTGGCTATCTTCATTGCCGTAAAGAATGACATCATCTTCAAGCAGGTGGACAAAATGGCGGGGTCCAACCCGGGTGTCATCAAAGTGGACCAGCCGGATCTCCATATGCGCACCATGTCGCTGCCGATGGTGCCGGGCTTGAACCTGCGCCCCACCATTGCCCAATGGAATGGCTACCTTGTGCTGGCCAGCGACGACCAGTTGATCAACCAGATGATCGCCGTCCAAAAGGGAGGTCCCGGCGTCAAGACCGCGCCCGATTTTGTCTCCATCTCCGCGAACCTGCCTGCGGAGGGCAACAGCTTTGCCTACACCAGCCCGCTCTTTGTGGAAACGGTCCACAAAATCCAGGGCCAGATGGTGGCCAATCAGCCGAACATCAGCTCCACCCAGGCCCAGGCCATCCAGAACTGGTTCTCGAAGTATCAGCCCATGTTCTGCGGTTACGGGGTCGGAAGCATCTTGCCCGATGGCTCCCTGACGATCTCCCAAGGCCGGTTTACGAAGTAACTCCCGTTTCGCGCAGCCGCTACCCGGCCTGCTGA
>DATAXI010000154.1:0-2356 GCA_036266845.1 Chthoniobacteraceae bacterium
CCTTCGCGTTCAACCGAATCTGGGACTGGTCGCGCGTCATGGTGGGCAGTCCGCACCTGCGCGCATTGACGAGCGAGACGGAGTTGGGTGCGCGGCATTTTGTCATCAATTGCACGCAACGGAACGAGGCCGGCGTGCCGAACACGATTCTCGAGGATGGGGTTGCGCAATATCTCGAAATGCTTGGAAAAGGGGTGATCGCGCCGCCGCGTCCGGAGCAGATGAAAGACCTCTCGCCGGTGGCGTTGAACATTGTCGATCCAACCGCCGAATTCAAAAAAACGGCGACCGGCGGCCATGATTTTCCCGTGCGGATCGTGGAGCCGGACCTCGCTTTTGGGCGCCTGTTAAACTGGTGGGGCATGGCCCCGACCGCGCCGCATGATCTTTCACGCGCGGCTTGGGGAAGGCGGCGGCAGTTCGCCGCCTATACTCCCGATATCGGCGCGGGCGGACGCGGGTTGCTCATGCCGATCCCCGGCGGACTTTCCGGGTCGGGGTCAGATTCGATATGGACGACCACGTTTACGACCAATGGGGAAGCGATCTCCGGTGCTGCAACCGTGGCGGACGGTGTGCGAAATATACTGGCCGCAATGGATCAGGGTGCAGCTTCGTTGCCGGTGGTCGTAAAGGGTGATGTGTTTTATCAGTGTGTGAAACAGAGCGATTCCGATTACCAGATCGTCCTGGTCGATTCCGGCTACCTTGACCCGGCCGACCGAGCGGTGACCATTAGAAACCAGCTTCCGGGTAACTGGTTACTGGCGGATCGGGTGGCCTGGCATCGCCTCCAGGCGCTGCCGTCTGGGCAGACAGCGACGGTGATGGTGCCTGCCGGATGTCTGCGAGTACTGGAGCTGGTAAAGGGAAGTTAGTGCGGCGATTTAACTCACCACGTTTCACTTACTAAGGAAATCGCGATAAGTGCTCGCGGGTACCCCGGTGAAAGCGGAAAATCATGGAACCGAGTGTCTGATTTCGATGGGAGGAAATCCGACGACATCATAAGTGGAGGAGGCTACCTCGATGCCCGCCTCTTCAAATGCCTCCACCACGACTCGCGAAATCGAATCCTTCACCGCCCGGGTGCCATGAGTCGGCACGATAAACCGCATGGAAAGCTCAATCCAATTGTCCGTAAGCCGGTAAAACACCTGGGGATCCAGGTCCTGCGGCTCGATGCGGTACAGGTCGAAAAGCCGGCTGGTTGCATCCGCTCCCAGTTTCCCCCGGGACAAGGCATGCCGCCCAGCCGCATCGAGCAGGATCTGCTCGGCGCGCCGCCGGTCCGCTTTGTAAGGGATTGGCAGGTGCAGCTCCTCCCATATGTACGGGAAATCCCGCGTATAATTGTAAACCGGCTCCTCAAAAATCTGGCTGTTGCTGACGGTAACAATGCGGCCCGTGAACTGCCTGCTCTTTACCCACATGCCGGGCGCATCGCTTTGCACGGGAGGAGGCTGTCCCATTTCCATAATCGTGGTCTGGATAAAACCGAGCGCCACAACATCGCCGCGCACCCCGCCCATCGTAATCCTGTCTCCGACACTGAAGGTCTTGCCACGCAGGATAACGAAGTATCCGGCAAAGGAGGTGACCACTTTTTGCATCGCAAAAGCCAGCCCTGCCGTCACGAGCCCGGCGACCGTGGCGAGGCGTTGCGGATCGTCAAACCAGATGGAGAGAAGGCTCAGTAAGAGAAGCGCGGCGCAAAAGAGGCTGATGGCCTGCTGCGTCCAAAAACGCCCCTGGTATGCTTTGCGCGAACCCCGGACGGCAACGCGGGCAACCGTATGCAACAGGAACCGGAAGAGGACAATCGCGCCAATTACCGCCAGCGAGATCAGCAGCTTTCGGCCATTCTCCAGATTTACCCCCATGAATTTGATTCCGAGATATTGCATCGCTACAAAGGGGAATCGAGAGATCCGTCGCCGTGGGCTCTCCCAATTTTTGAATTTGCCACCTCCGCGGATTCCCCGCCCGTCAATGACCGCGGCCTACTGAACGCATCAAAGCGTCGGCAGCCCGCCCCCAGCGTCCGCCCCCCGCCAACCCCTCCCCAATCAAAAGCTGTTATCCCGGAACGCGCGCGCCTATGTGCAATAAACCATGCCCGTCCTTCGGAAAACAGGAGCCGGAAAGAGGACTGCTTGTATAAGTATTTTCAGGTATCTTCAGAAGAGGAGAAACTCTTCCCGCTGGCGACACGGACACAGGCCCGTTACCATCTTACACGCACCCGCTTGGTGGCGTTCACGAGATCAGCATTCGTCGAATCGGATTGATGGCTCACGTACGCAATCATACCCCGCTTGAGATGGCCAGCCGTGGACGGCTTTCCATTGATCAG
>DATAXI010000235.1:0-7584 GCA_036266845.1 Chthoniobacteraceae bacterium
GTTCGCCTGCCTGCTCGGCTCGCGCGCTCCGGTGAATACGGCGCCGGTGACCGTGGAGGCGCAGCCGCCGCTCATTATGGCGGATACCTCGCCGCAATTGCTGGTGACGGTCGGGCACACCGGCCCGGCGCAGCAAAGCTCGGTGGCCGTCTCCGTGGACGATCACGAGGTGGTGCGCCGCTCGGTCGATCTGGCGGAGAACGGCGGCTACAATCTGACGTTCACCATTCCGCCGATGACCCCGGGAATCCACGCGGTGCGGGTGAGCACGCCGGACGATCCCCTCCCCCTGGATAACGATTACCTGATGCTGTTGAAGGTGCGCGATAATCTGCCCGTGCTCGTGGCCGGCACGCAGGATGACGCCTTCTTCATCCAGCACGCGCTTTCCCCCTCCGATGCCACGCCGGTGCGCACCCGGCGCATCGATCCCGGGCTGCTCGCCACGGAGCCGCTGGATGATTTCCCATGCGTCTTCCTTGTCAATGCGCTGCCGCTGCCGGGGCAGGCGATCACGGCGTTGCAGGATTACGTGCATCGCGGCGGGGTGGTTGCGATCTTTCCCGGCGACCGTGCGGCGCCGGAGGATTACAACGCCTTTGCCTTCATGCCCGCGCCGGTTCAACGCATTGCCGATAATATCGCGAATCCGGAACGCGAATCGCTGGTGCTGCTGGAGCCGCTGGACCCGCTCTTTGCGGGGCTCAAGATGCCGGCGGGCGTTAGCCCCAGCATTGCGGTGGAGCGCCAGTTGGAGTTCGGGAAACTGAATGCCAGCTCCAAGGCGCTCATCGGCCCGTCGTCGGAAAAGCCTTTTCTGCTGAGCCGCAATTACGGCGCGGGCCGTGTCCTGCTTTTCTCCGTCTCGGCGGATCGCCAATGGAGCGATCTGCCGCTTTCTCCCTTCTTCCTGCCGCTGGCACATCAGGCCGTGCGGCTCGCGTGCGGCATCGGCCAGGATCAGACCCAGGTGCAGCCGGCCACGGGCTTTATTCTGTCGGACATCGTGAGCAACGTGCCGGATGGCAGCACGCTCATCGCGCCGGACCATACCTCGCTGCCGATCCGCAAGGTGCAGAAATCCGGGCGCGAAGGGGATTACTCGCTGGTTGTCGATCGCATCGCGAAGCCAGGCTATTACCTGCTGGCAAAGCCCGGCCCGGAGCCGCCGGAGCCGATCATGGCGGTGAACGTGGATCGCGCGGAAAGCGATTTGAAGCCGATCGCCCCGGAAACGATTCCGGCGGTGACCGGTCTGAAAAACATCACCGTCTCGACCAGCATGGATGAGCTGCTGAGGCAAATCCAGCAGCACCGGGTGGGCAGACCGTTGAGCGAACTGGCCCTGTGGGCGGTGCTGGCCATCTCCATGCTCGAGATATTCCTGGCAAACCGGGCCAGCCGCCGGCATGCGACCCTGAGCGAATCCATTTCCGTCGCGGCATCCGGCCGCGTGACCACCGCCGTGGCGGCGACGCCGTGACCTATGCACGAGTATCTCTACGAGCATAGCGTCCCGCAGCCTTATATCATCGCCGGGCTCATTGCCGCGGCGCTGGTCGCGCTCATCTCATTATGGCGTTACATCGGGTGGGCGTGGGGTTCCCTCACCGTCGCGGCGCCGCGCCTAGCCTTTCTCGCGCTGCTGGGGTGGTGCCTCTTTTTGCCGGCGGAACGCCAGCGGGAGAGCGAGCAGCGCCGGCCGCGATTCGTGGTAATCGCCGATACCTCCGCAAGCATGAGCCTGTCGCCAAAGGCCGGGATTCCGAGCCGCTGGTCCGTGGTGCAGCAGATTCTCCAGCAGGGCTGGACATCCATTCTCCCGGCAAAGGCGCAGGTGGATGTGTTTACGTTCGATAACACCGTGGACACGCTGCCCGGGCTGCACGCACTTGCCGCCGCCAAGCCCAAGGGCGATGGCACCCGGCTCCGCGATTGCCTCCAGCAGATCATCGCCCGCTACAATGGCCAGCCGCTGACCGGCATCCTGCTCCTCACCGATGGCAACGACACCCGCGAGATGGGCTCCGATTGGGCCGCGGGCCCGTGGCCGGCGCCCATCTATACGGTGCGCCTGGAGCCGCCGGACTCCTGGGAGGTGATCCCGGAAGTCCGCATCGTGCGCGTGGATACGCCACGCCGGGTGGTGGCCGGCTGGCAGAGCGAGCTGACTGCCGTGATCTCCGCCAACGGCACGCGCGGGCAGCCGCTCAATGTGCAGCTTTACCAGAATGACAAGCTCCTCCAGGAGAGCCCGCTCCAGATTCCCGCCGAGGGCGGCAGCCGCGAGGTGAAATTCCAGCTCGATCACCCCGCGATCGGGACCTTTACCTACAAAATAAAGGTGCCGCCGCTGCCCAGGCAGGCCAATACGACCGACAATGAGTACTCCGTGGCCGTGGACGTGACCGACACGAAAAACCGCATCCTGTACGTGGAGGGCGAGCCGAGATTCGAGTTCAAGTTCCTGAAACGCGCGCTCGAGCGGAGCAAGGAGGTGACGCCCATCATCCTGATGCAGGGGCCGGACGGGAACCTGGTATCCGTGGGCCATGCCGGCACGGTGAGCCTGACGATGTCGCACGATCAGCTTGCGCAGTTCAAAATCGCAATCCTGGGGAATCTGAACGCGGCGGCGCTGGGCGACGAGCGGGCGCGCTCGCTGGTGAAATTTGTCGATGAAGGGGGCAGCCTTATCCTGCTGGGTGGCGATGCCGCGTGGTCGGCCCAGGGTTTCGCGGCGACGCCCCTCAAGCAACTGCTGCCGGTGCAGCGCGACTGGAACACGCCGGTGCGCGAGGGGGAATTCAAGGCAACGCTGACGCGCGAAGGCGAAGCCCATCCCGCGCTGCAATCGCTTGTCAAAAAGTGGACTCACCCGATGCCGGTGCTTTCCATTTACCCCGGCAGCCGGCCGACCGCCGGAGCCACGACCGTATTTACCGCGGATAACAATCCGCTGGTCGTAAC
Organism: Chthoniobacteraceae bacterium; assembly: GCA_036266845.1. Lineage (GTDB taxonomy): Bacteria > Verrucomicrobiota > Verrucomicrobiia > Chthoniobacterales > Chthoniobacteraceae > DATAXI01. Next base: position 2,971 of record DATAXI010000235.1, read on the forward strand.
CCAGCGCTTTGGGCAGGGGAAAGTGGCGGCCATTCTCTCGAATAGCCTCTGGCGCTGGCAACTGGAGCCCGGGCAGCAGGATGAATATCTCTCCTTCTGGGATGGCCTTCTGCAATGGCTGATGCCCCAGGCATCGAATCTGGACGCTTTCACGCTCGATCTCTCCGCGGACGCCGAGCAGTTATTCATGGGCGATACCCTCCAACTGACCGCCCGGGCGGGAGGCTCCCGGGCCGCGACCGAGTCCGTCCCGGTGAATGTGGAAATCCAAACGCCCGACGGGCGCAAGGTGCCCTACGCGATGCAAGCCTCCGCCGGCAACGGGCAGGCTGCGCCGATTTACACGGCCAATTACCGCGCCGATGCCAGCGGCATGTGCACGGCGGTCGCCACCGCCACCGTGGATGGCCGCCGCGTCGAGTCCCCCGCCTTTTCCTTTTACGTGAAGCCTTTTACGCCGGAAACCAGCCCGCGCCCCCAGGATGTCGCGTTGCTCGAGCAATTATCCCGTGTCAGCGGGGGCCAATTCTGCGATCCCGGCCAGCTCGATCAGGTCCTCTCGAACCTGGGCATCAAATCCTCGGAACAGGAGCGCGTAACCTATTCCACCCGCTGGAATACCTCCTACATCCTCGCCGCTCTCATGCTCCTCCTCACCACCGAGTGGACCCTGCGAAAAGTGCGCAATCTGGCGTGATGCATGGTTCAATCCAGGGAAACGGATATCCGGGATTCACTCCCGGCCCGGCTTCTGATTCCATATTGCCTTAAACTATGGTAACTTCCGCCGTCGAGCGGGTTTAAATCCTTCTATGCCCCTGGAATCCCTCCATCGCGAATTGGCCCGCATCGGCCAACTGCTCAACCGCTGGCAGGCGGAATTATTGGGCTGCGCCGGGCTGGCGCTGGGGGGCGGATTGCTCTGGCTGGGCGGATTCAGCGATCTCTACATGAAATGGGGCGCGGTGGGACGGATCGGGTTTTGGCTATTGATGGTGGCGGCGCTGGCCGGCTGCGCCTGGCAGGCGGCCCGGGCGCTGGCGCAGCGGCGCAGCAGGGAGGGCGTTGCGGCCTGCATCGAGAGGGCCTTCCCGCAGCTCGATAACCGCCTCATCAACCTGATCCAGTTTGGCGCCGTGGGCGCGCCGGGTCCCCTGCGCAGCGCTTACATCCTCCAGGGTGTGCCAAACTGGGGCGAGGTCAACCCGGCGGCGATGCGCGATTGGCGCAACCAGCGGCGCGCGTGGATCGGGCTTGGAGCGGCGGCGCTGCTGCTGCTCGCCCCTTTCCTCTGGAACGGCGCCACCTGGGGCAACGCCCTCGCCCGCATCCTCAATCCCTTTTCCTCCCGTCCGCCCATCACCATCGCCCACATCCTGGAGGTGACGCCCGGCGACGGGACGTGCGTGGCCGGAAATTCGCTCGCCATTTCCCTCACCGCCTCGGGCCGCGCCGGCCAGCAGGTATCCCTGGATCTCTGGCCCGCGGGTGAGCGGTCATCGAGCGTCAGTCTGGGCCAGCTTTCCGGCCACGGCAGCGAGGACTTCTCCTACATGGCGCCAAAGGTTGCCGATAACCTGGATTACCGCGTGCGCGCCGGCGATGCGGAATCCGCCGTCTTCCACATCCGGGCCACGCCGCCGCTCGCCTATTCGCGCATCGATGTCACCGTGACGCCGCCCCCCGGGATTGCCGCCGCCACTTCGCAAAAGCTCAACGCTCTCACGGACCAGGTGGCCGTCCCCGCCGGCAGCCGGCTTTCTTTCATCCTCTCGGGCAACCGGCCGTTCGCGCGCAGTTTCATGGCGGAGGCAGGCTTGCCCGCCATCGATTTTGCCACGGCGGATCAGGGCGCGACGTTCACCGGCTCCGTAAAGATCACGAAAGACACTGTGCTCTGCGCGACCGGCGTCCTGGACAATGGCGAGAATGTCACCGCGCTCATCCATGTAAGCGTGACGCCGGATATGCCGCCGGTGATCCGCATCATCTCGCCGCAGGGGCATGGCCTCCTCGGGCCGGGCGCATCGCCGGTCATCCAGTTCGAGGCCACGGACGATTTCGGCCTTACCAAGGTCAGTATCGAGAAGGTGGACCCCAATGCCGCCGGCGATGCGCCCGGGAAGATGCTCCAGCAATGGGATGCGACGGGGCACCGCGCTTTTCCCATGGCGTGGACGGGCGATGGCTTCCGCCCGCCGGAAGGGCAGACGGCGTGTTTCCGCGTCGTTGCGCTCGATAATTACGCGGGCGACGCCCCGCATCGCACAGTTTCGCCAATGATCGTCTTTCAAACGGTCGATCCGCGCGATCTTTCCACCGCCGCCGTCAAGATGGCCGCGGAAACCCAGGCCGCGCTGGACCGGCTGGTCGCCATGCAAACGGAAAATCTCGCGCGCACCCGCGGCTTTACCGGACGGGAACAGGCTGTACCGGCCGCGCAATGGAGCGCCGCGCTCGATGAGCAACAGCAAATCCACGACATCACCGGCACGCTGATTTCCGATCCGCGCAAGCCGCTTGCCTCGCTCCAGCAAAAAATCGAGCCGCTCTACAGCCATGAAATGCAGGAAACCGTGGCGCTGCTCCAGGGAGCGCCCACGGCGGATGCGGCGAGCCGGCCGGGAATCGTCGCGCAGGCGGTGATGAAGGAGGATATCATCCTCCACATTCTGACCGGCGTGGATGGAGCATTCGCCCGCGCGGACCGCGACCGGCGCATCTCTGATCTCCTCTCGCTCATGGACGCGCTGGTCCACGATCAGAAGCAACTCAACACCGCCACGGCGAGCACCGCCGACGTTTCCACGCTTTCCAAAAAACAGGATCGCCTTTCCGGCGATGCCGATGCTTTTGTCGCCACCGCTCTCGCCGAGGCCGAAGCCATGAAAGGCGCGGACGGGGAGTTTGCCCAGCTTCTGACGGAGGTCGCGCACCAGTTTGGCGCGCGCTCGATTCCCCCGGATATGCTGCGCGCATCCGATGCTCTGGACGCCCGCTCGGCGGCAAAGGCGGAGCCGATCCAGGCGCGCGTGCTCAAGAATCTGGAAGCGCTCCAGGCGAGCCTCAATAGCTGGCGCGCGCAGACCGCCGGCTCGCGCGCCGCGGAAATTCTGGCCGCATTCGAAAAAGCCGAGGACAAGCTGCGGCGCCTCGCCGCGCTCCAGGAAAAAGTGATCGCCTCCATGAAACAATGGAAGCCGACCGAGGACGCCACCACGGGCAAGGAAAGCGACGCGCACGAGGAACTGGAAAAGAAGGATGCCGCGATGAAGGAAGCGCTTCTGCAGATTGCCGCCGATCTCCAGATCTTTCCCGAGGCGCAGCTCGGCAATGAGGTGGTGAAAGATGTCACCACCACCGTGGCCAAGGTGGACCAGGCGCCCGGCAGCGAGCATCAACTGGCCCCGGAGCGCGACCTGCAAAAGGAAGATTGGATGCTGAAGGACATCGATAAAATGGCCGCCCGCATCAAGGACGGGCTGCCGACGCTGCCAAATACGCCGACGAACGCGAATTTTACGACGGAGGATTTCGACAAGCAGGAATTTCCGGGCAAGGTTGCCGCCGTCCCGCTCGCGGACAAGTTCGACGATCTCATCGGCGATCTGCTGAAGCTGGACAAGGACATCGAGGACAAGACCAAGAGCAGCGCCACCAATCAGGCCTTCAAGGATAACTATATGGAAGGACCGGTGGCCGAAGGCGAATGGGCCAATTACTCCGCCAAGGGCAAGTCCGGCAATAATGTGCCGAAGGACAACGAGCAATCCGGCCGCTCGAACGTGGGCCGCCAGGGCCAGTCCGATGGCGAAACCGCGGCGGCGTCCGGCAAAATCAACCAGGGCAACGACGATATCCACAAGCGTATGACGCAGGATTCCGCGCAGTCCGGCGAGATGGGCAAGATCGACGACAGCCTCGCAAAGACCGTCGCCACCGGGGGCGGCAAACTCTCCGGCGTGGCGCAGGATTACGGCATGGCCGGCAACGGCCCGCGGCGCGACTCCAAGGGCGGCGGCGGCGATGGCATGGCCGCGCTGCTGAAACAGCGCGCGGATGATCTGTACGCGGCCGCAACGCTGCAACACGTCCGCACGGGCTCGCTGGACGAGGCGATCATGCACATGCGCGACGCGGACGACGCGGAGCGCGCCGGCCGCCCCATTGAGGAAGTGCGCGAACTGCGGCGCCTGGCGCAGGAGGACCTGTTCAAGACCCAGGCGGAACTCGCCGGCGGCATCACCAGCCAGACCGCGGCTCCGACCGCCAAGTCCAATACCCAGGAAGTCGCGGGCGCGGCGGATGAGGCCCCCGCCGCCTACCAGCAGATGGTTTCCGACTATTACAAGTCGATCACCGACGCGCCTCAGAAGTAATTTTTGTTTATCGGCGGCGGCGCGCGGCTACGATTGCCGCCACCCGTGAAGACTTTCTCCTGCAACCGGCTGGAAATCCTTGCGGAACGCCTTGCGGAGGTCCTGTCTCCCCTCGCCAATCCGCTGACTCCGGAGCGCGTGGTGGTGCAAAGCCGCGGCATGGCGCGCTGGCTCTCTTTGCAAATCGCCGGCAGCGCAGGCATCTGCATGAATTTCGAGTTTCCGTTTCCGCGCG
>DATAXI010000241.1:0-25266 GCA_036266845.1 Chthoniobacteraceae bacterium
CGTTGGTCGTCAGCAGCATGTGAGCCAGCGGAAATGCGGAGAGGACATAAACGCCGATGAAAAAGCTCCAGCGCACGAGCTTGAGCGTCACCTCCGAGCGCTCCACACCCAGCCGGGTCCAGAGCACCAGGATGAAGGCGAGGCCGTAGAAGATCGTCAACGGGATGAAAAGCATGTGCAGATCATTCGCATGGATTTCCCCCTCCTCCGGCAGGCCAAAGAGGGACATGCCGAGGACGGCGAATATCCACATTGAGAAAACGCACCAGCGGAACGAGGCCGTGCCCTTGCGCTTGAAAGTGTGCAGCAGCGCGATGAAAAAGACCGGCGCGATGGGGGAGTAGCCGAGGTAGGAGTAAATGTTCGAGAACTGGGCGATGGTGTTCGACTGAACCTTGGAGCGGAACCATGCGAAGCTGAGGTCCGTGGTATCCAGCGCCATCGAGCGCATCACGCTGGACTCTGAGCCGAGCAACTGGCCAAAGCCGGAGTAAAGGGCCACGCCAAAGGGATTGCCGGTCAGCCTGTAGATGTGCAGGAGCCACGGCAGCGCCATGCCGAGCACGATGAGCAGCGGCACCCATGCGGGATGCAGCAGGATGCGCATCCACCAGACGCCGGAGCGAGGCAGGAAGGCGAACGCCATATAAAAAAGCGCGCCAATCAAGAGCCAGACCGCGAGGCCATGCGCCAGTATCAGCAGCCCAAAGCCGATGCCGCTCAGGCCCAGCCAGATGAGCGGGGTGCGCTCCTCGTCCCGGTTATCGATGGCGCGGATCAGGCAATAGGTGGTCAGCGAGAAGACGAGCAGCATCAAGTTCTGCGGCAGGCCGGTGAGGGCATAATTCCAGAAGGTGTAACACACCAGGACCAGGCCCATGCCCAGCAGCGCGAGCCGCCGGTCGAAGATCCGCTTTGCGATGATGAAATTGATGCCGATCGAGAAGAAAAAGCAGAGGAGCGAGGCGCCGGCGATGACGCGATCACTGGTATAGACGATGTCCTTGCGGGTCATCGGCCAGGTCTTCTCCGTAAAGTGGAGCAGCATCGCGTCAAAGTAAGGATTGAGCGGCGCGTTGTAGGTGTCCGGAATATCGGTCTTGAAGGGGAAAGTGCCGCCGAAGTGCCTGGCAAGCTGGGCATAGGCGATGGGCCGGAGGAACTTGGTGCAGAAACCGTGGCCGCTGGCGATTTCCCTGCCAATCTGGGCCTGATCCATGCCCTTGGCATTGTCCAACCCCTTGAACTGGCTGAGGATGACAATGACATACACCGAGGCCATGGCCGCGAGGAGGAGGATAAGGCGGATACGGCTGACCCAGCCCCCCTCCTCGAGGGCATGGATGAAGGCCTGGACTTTGGTCTCGTTAGCCATAGGGAGATTTAGGGAGCGTCCACTCTTCCCGTTTTCGCCCCGCACACAAGCCCGAAAAAACGAGGGGCGGGGCGAAGGTCCGGCGAAATGGAAATGCGCGGTTTGAAGGGGAAGATTCGGGATTCCGAAGGCGCCGCGACCGGTAGCGAGTACACCGGCTCGGGATTATGGAGATCGAGGCTGGATTGCCTTGATTTGGCTTGATTTGGCTTGATTCCGCTCTTTGCGGTCCTGGCGGGGTTAAAACGGATTTGGGCGCCCGCGAAGTCCGTAAGTTACTACCGGACAGCATTATAATTCGATTCGATTCAATCAAAAGAGCCAAGAGTGACTTTGCCATTCAAGCGGATATCGCGGGAGGATGAGCCTACCGAGACGGGATACACGCCCGGAGCGATTTTCCAGGAGTGGGAGGTTTTGTCCCAATAGGAGAAGGCGCGGGCATCGAGGGTGACGGACCCGTGGCCGGTTGCGCCGGGGAGGAGGGTGACGCGGGCGAAGCCCTTGAGCTGCCGCGGCGGCTGCGGGACGCCGGGGAGGGCCGGGATGGCGACGTAAACCTGGGCGATCTCCGTGCCGCTGAGGTGGCCGGTGTTGGCGATGTCGAAATCGACCGTCAACGTGGGGGATGCGGTGGAGAGCCGATCTGCGGAGAGCTTCAGGCTGCTGTAAGCGAAGGTGGTGTAGGAGAGGCCGTAGCCGAAGGGAAACAGGGGCTCGATGTTCTTTGCATCGTACCAGCGATAGCCGACGAAGACGCCCTCGGAATACTGGACCTCGCCGTTTTCGCCAGGATATTGGAGGGGCGTGGCGGCGGGGCAATCGGAAACCTGTTTCGGGAAAGTGATGGGGAGCTTGCCGGAGGGATTGTAATCTCCTGTGAGCACGGCTGCGACGGCGTTGCCGTCTTCTTCGCCGGGGTACCAGGCTTCGAGGATTGCGGGGACTTTGCCGGCCCAGGGCATGAGTACGGGGCCGCCGCTTTTTACCACGACCACGGTGCGGGGGTTGGCGGCAACAACGGCCTCCACCAGCGCGTCCTGCGAGGCGGCAAGCGCGATATCGTGGTCGTGGCCCTCGGTTTGGCGATCGCCCACCATGACGATTGCGACATCGGCGGACTTGGCGGCATCCGCTGCGGCGGCGGCGTCTTCCCCATCGATGAGCGTCACGTTGACCCCGGCGCCGAGGCGTTTACGCAATCCATCCACCGGGGGCACGGTGTAGGCGGGCCTTACCCTGGAACTGCCGCCGCCGCCGGTGGAGGCGGCCATGGCGTAATGCCCGATGAGCGCCACGTTCTTGAGGGCGGCGGGGTTGAGCGGGAGCAGGGCGCCCTGATTGCGGAGGAGGACGCACCCTTCCTCGGCGATACGCCGGGCGGCCTCGCCGTTTTCTTTTTCCGGGATGGGCTTGACGGTGGGCGGATGGTCCCAGACGCCGATCTTCATCATCGTGCGGAAACGGCGGATGAGGTGCTCATCGATGACCGAAACGGGAACCTGGCCCTGATTGACGGCATCCATGAGAGGCTTGCCGAGGTATTTGCCATCGGGCATTTCCAAGTCCAGGCCATTGAGCACCGAGGGCACCGTGCTGGCCACGGCGCCAAAGTCCGAACTGACGAATCCGTCGAAGCCCCACTCTTTCTTGAGGACCTGGTTGAGCAACCATCCATTCTGGCAGCAATAGGCGCCGTTGATCTTATTGTAAGCGCCCATCACGGAAGCGACATGGCCTTCCTTTACCGAGGCCTCGAATGCGGGCAGATAAATCTCGCGCAAGACGCGCTCGTCGATGACGGCATTGATGCCCAGCCGGTGCGTCTCCTGGTTGTTCGCGTCGAAATGCTTTACATTGGCGATGATCCCCTCCCCTTGCACGCCCTGGATGTAAGCGACGGCCAACCGGGACACGAGGAATGGGTCCTCGCCGTAAGCCTCGAAGGTGCGCCCGTTCTGCGGGACCCGGGCGATATTGACGTCCGGCGACTCGAAGAAGGTGTTGCCGAAGTCCGCCGCCTCGCCGGCGCCGATTGCGCCGCATTGCCTTGCGGCACTCAGGTCCCAGGTGGCGGCAAGGGAAATGGGGGCGGGCAGGGCGGTGGCGGGACCTTGATGGCCGGGGCCGGCGGGGCCAAAACCGGCCGGGCCATTGGTGACCAGGAGATCGGGGATGCCGAGCCGTGGCAGGCCGAGGACGACGCGGTATTGCTGCCGGGTTTTGGTGCCGTGCATCTGGGCGATCTTCTCTTCCAGGGTCATCTGGGAGACGATGTTGCGGGCACGGGCGTCGAAGTCCTGGGACTGGGCGTGGGCGGCTTGCGGGAGGAGCGGCATGAGCGCCGCGGCGGCGGCAAGGGCTGCCGTGGCGAAACGGAAGGTAATCATTTGATATGGCGGAGGTTGGGAAGAAACGCCCCCTGGGAGAATCGCGAGAATCCCTGAAATTGCAACAGAGGGTCAAGCAGGTTGGGGCGCATTGCGTGGAAGGCAGATTCCGGGCAAAGGAACCCAGGGAGTGAGATTCAGTCGCGTTTTTTATTTAGAATAGTTCTTGATAGCGTCTTCGCTTCCCCGGATACTGAGAGGTCCCAAATGTTACCCGAAAGCCAGGCCGAAAGTCATGCCCGGAGCTGCAATGAGACGATTTCCCAGAAGGGATTCCGTTTCACCGCGCAGCGCCGGGAGGTTTTTGACGCCCTGCAGGCGCAGCGGGACCACCCGACGGCGGTGGATGTCTTCATGCGTGTGCAGAAGAAGCTGCCGGGCATCTCTCTGGCGACCGTTTACAACTGCCTGGAGACGCTGACGGAATGCGGGCTGGTGCGGGCGGTGCATCACGACCGGCAACCCTCCCGCTACTGCGCGAATCTGGAGCCGCACGCCCATTTCTTTTGTGAAGAATGCGGCGCGGTGCACGATGTGCCGCCGGGCGACGACGGGCTGGCCACCGCGGGCTGGCAATTGCCGCAGGGAGCAACCATTACTCATCACGAAATCTCTTTCCGGGGCCAATGCGCGGAATGCGCGGCCCAGCGCCAAAAATCATGAAATCGCTTGTCATCAAAGACCTTCACGCTTCCGTAGCCGGCAACGAGATCATCCGGGGCCTCTCCCTGGTGATCGAGCCTGGCAAAGTGCACGCAATCATGGGGCCCAATGGCTCCGGCAAGAGCACGCTGGCAAAGGTGCTGGGCGGCCATCCGGATTATGAAGTGACGGGCGGCGAGGTGCTGATGGACGGCGAGGAAATCCTGGGCATGGAGCCGGACGACCGGGCGCGCAAGGGCCTGTTTATCGCGTTCCAATACCCCATGGAAATACCCGGGGTGAGCAATGCGAATTTTCTGCGCGCGGCGGTGCAGGCGCGCCTGCCGGAGGGGGAGACGCTGGATGCGACGGAGTATTACGGCCGGCTCTATGAGAAGATGGACCTGTTGGAGATCGACCGGAAGTTTACTTCCCGCTCGGTCAACGAGGGTTTCTCCGGCGGGGAAAAGAAGCGGAACGAGATTTTGCAAATGGCGCTGCTGGAACCGCGGTATGCGATTCTGGATGAAACCGACAGCGGCCTGGACATCGACGCGCTGAAGATTGTCTCCAACGGCGTCAACACCCTGCGCGGCCCGAACCTGGGGGTGCTGCTGATCACCCATTACCAGCGGCTGCTCAATTACATAGTGCCGGATGTGGTGCATGTGATGGTGCGCGGGCGCATCGTGCGCACCGGCGGCAAGGAGCTGGCGCTGGCCCTTGAGGAGCAAGGGTACGACTGGATCATCAAAGAAGAAGAACTGGAGGAGCCGGCTGCCGTATAAGACCGGTTTAAACTGAACTATGCCTGCCGAGACTATCGATATCGACCGCAGCGTCGGAGATTTTTCCTACCCGGAGAGCCACGAGTTTGACGCCGGGACGGGGCTGACGCGCGACACCATCAATTACATTGTGGACGTGAAGGGGGAGCCGGATTGGATTCGCGATTTCCGGCTGAAGGCGCTGGAGACGTTCGAGTCCAAGCCGATGCCGACGCATTGGGCGAGCCATGACCTGGACGCGATCCACTTTGACAAGATCCGCTATTACCTGGCGAACGGACAGCGCCCGACGCGCTCCTGGGACGAGGTGCCGGAGGATGTGAAGCGGACGTTCGAGCGGCTGGGGATACCGGAGCAGGAGCGGAAGTTTCTGGCGGGTGTCGAGGCGCAGTTCGATTCCGAGGCGGTGTACTCAAACATCAAGGCGGCGGTGGGCGAGCAGGGGGTGATCTTTACGGGCTCGACCGAGGGGCTGAAGAATCACCCGGAGCTTTTCAAGAAGTGGTTTGGCAAGGTCATCCCGACGGGCGACAACAAGTTTTCCGCGCTGAACTCGGCGGTGTTTTCGGGCGGCTCGTTTATTTATGTGCCGCCGGGAGTGAAGGTGAAGCACCCGCTGCAGGCTTACTTCCGGATCAACGCGGAGAATTTTGGCCAATTCGAGCGGACGCTGATCATTGCCGACGAGGGCTCCGAGGTGATGTACATGGAAGGATGCACGGCGCCAAAGTTCGAGACGGCGACGCTGCACTCCGCGGTGGTGGAACTGGTGGCGATGAAGGGGGCGAAGATCCAGTACGTGACCGTGCAGAACTGGTCGCCGAATGTCTTCAACCTGGTGACCAAGCGTGCGATTGCCCACGAGGAGGCGGAGGTGAAGTGGATCGACTGCAACATCGGCTCCCGCCTGACGATGAAGTACCCCGGTGTGGTGCTCAAGGGCCGCAAGGCGCGGGGCGAGGTGCTTTCCATCGCGCTCGCGAGCAATGGGCAACACCAGGATACCGGCGCGAAGATGATCCACGCGGCGGATGAGACGACGAGCAACATTATCTCGAAGTCCATCTCTGTGGGCACCGGCCGGGCGACGTATCGCGGGCTGGTCCATGTGCCGCGGCACCTGAAGCATTGCAAGAACAACACCGAGTGCGACGCGCTGCTCATCAACGCGCACAGCCGCACGGATACTTATCCCGCGATCACCGTGCGCGGCACCGGCAACGCGGTGCAGCACGAGGCGAGCGTAAGCCAGGTGAGCGCGGAGCAGATTTTTTACATGCAGCAGCGGGGCCTGAGCGAAGGCCAGGCGATGAGCCTGAGCGTGAACGGATTCGTCAACGACCTGGTGCGGCAATTCCCGATGGAGTATTCCGTGGAATTGAAGCGGCTGATCGACCTTGAGATGGAAGGCTCTGTCGGTTGAACTGAATAAAGCCGGCGCCCGCCGCCCCGACCCTGATTTTGCCCATGAGCACCGCTATTGCATCAACTGAAGAACGCCCGCGCATCAATCGCGACGAGGCCGCGCTGATCCTGACCAGCGGACCCGCGGAGCAGGAGAATCACGAGTTTGCCGATTGGTTCAGCCAGTTGCGCTTTGACGCGTGGAAGACTTTCCAGGAGATTCCGCCGCCCGCGCGCACGGACGAGGCGTGGCGATTTGCCACCATCAAGGCGCTCGATCTTGCCGGCTGGGCGCGGCCCGTGCCGGTTGCGGAATCCGTCGCGTCGGAGCTGATCCAGCGCTCGAGCGGCGGGCTGGAGACTGCGGGCCGGATGATCTTTGCGAACGATCAGCTTCTCTCGCGTGAACTGCGGGCGAAGGAACTGGAGGCGCAGGGGGTGATCTGGAAGCCGCTGGAGCAGGCGATTGCGGAGCACGAGGCGCTGGTGAGCCGCCATTTCATGACGCAGGAGGTGGTGCTGGGCTCGAGGAAATATGCCGCGCTGCACCAGGCGAATGTTCGCGCGGGCACTTTCATTTATGTACCGAGGAATGTCGAAATCGCGCTGCCGCTGGAGACCATCCACTGGCTGCACGGGCGCAATCACTCTGTGTTCCCGCACACGCTCATCATCGTGGGCGAGAACAGCAAGGTGACCGTCATCGACCGCTTCCACGGGGCGGGCGGCGAGGCTGGATTCGCCTGCGGAGTGAACGATCTTTTTCTCGAGCGGGGGGCGAAGCTGACTTATGTGAATGTGCAGGATTGGAGCCGGGAGACGCTGGCATTCCAGATCAACTCGACGACCGTGGGACGCGACGCATCGGCGATCAATATGGCGCTGAATCTGGGCGGCAAATACGCGCGCACGGAAAGCGTAAGCCGGCTGCTGGGCGAAGGGGGACGGAGCGATATGCTGGCGCTGAGCGTGGCCGATGGAACGCAGGAATTTGACCAGCGCACGTTGCAGGATCATCGCAAGCCGGATACCGCGAGCGATCTGCTCTACAAGAACTCGCTCGATGATCAGGCGCGGACGATTTTCGCCGGGCTAATCCGCGTGGAGCCGGGCTCGCATCGCACGGATGCCTACCAGAAGGTGCGTAATCTCCTCCTGAGTGACGATGCCGAAGCGAACTCGATGCCTGGCCTGGAAATCCTGGCCGACGAAGTGCGGTGCACCCATGGCGCCACCTCGGGGCAGCTCGGCGAGGAGGAGCTATTCTATATGCTGGCGCGCGGAATTCCGCGGCGGGAGGCGCAGCGGCTGATGGTATTCGGATTTCTGAATGAAGTCATCGAGAGGCTTGGGGATAAGAAGATAGGGGATGAGCTGAGGGAGTTGATGCGGCGTAAGTTTGCGGCGGGATAGGAATGGGTGGCCGGGCTGAATGGATTGACAAAATCCAGGACGCATTTACCCCCTCCCTGCCGGACGGCCTCTATAACCGGGCTCCGGTTGTGCGAGTCAGGTTCCGCAAACGGGTGATGGACCGGTGGAAGGGCGTTTTGCCAATGCGCATGAACCCGGGATGCCCATCCCCTTTCGGAGACCCGGGGGCGTTCGGAGTCTTTGGTTCTGTCAGGGATTCGCCTTGGGGAAGGCGTCAACTACGAAGTTGATTCCGGCGGGCATCTCCGATCCATCCTCGGTGAAAATCGTCCAGTAGGATCCGTTGTACCATACGCCGACGGGGTCATTCAAATAGTTAGGGGTCGAGTTTGGGGGATTGTAGATATGCGTCACAAATACCACGGCATTGGAGTCGCCGTCGGTAACAGCGTTGTCGAAAATGACATAGTTAGCCGTTGCGTTGGAGGTGCTTGTGGTAACGATGAAAGCCCCATGGTCCTTGGTGACATCCGCGAGGTTGTAGGCGACGGGCAGCGGACTCGATTCGTCCTCGTTGTAAACGGCCCATTTGTTAATATCCGGGGCGGTGGAATTCGAATCCCCATAGTACCAGACGCCCAGGTTATTGTCGGTATAGAGCGGATCGCTCAGTGTCTGGGCAGGATTTGCCTCGTGCGTGAGGAGGAGGAGCGCCTTTGGATTTTTCTTTTCCTGGGAGAAAAAGGTCCAGTCGGCCTCCGAGTTGGTGGCATTGGCATTGACTTGAAACGCGGTGGTGGAAATAAGCACGTTGAAGCTGGCTCCGAGCGGTATGTCGCTATTATCCTCGTTGAAGATCTCCCACTTCTTGAGGCTGCCAACATACATCACACCTACGGGCGCATCATTATAAACGTCCGTTGGCGACAGGTCCTGGGTGATCACCAGTTTGAGGGAAGGTTTGCCATTGAGGAGCGGCGAATTCAGGACCATGCCGTTGGTGGTGCCGCTTACGGAGGTAAACTGGAGGACCTTCTCGCCGGCCCGGGCGGAAACGCCGGCCAGGAAGAGTGCGAGGAGTGTGAATAGAGTTTTCGTTTTCATGTCATGAATCCTGTTTGAAGTTTTTCCCTTCGAACCGCGCGGACAGCAGCATTGTTTTCCACCCGTTATCGATTTTATGCAAGCATGTTCGGGCATATTTTACGCCGGGGGTGCTTCGTTTAATGGGCGCGGCGGACGAGCCCCAGGCCGATCTTCTCATTGCGTATCGGCTCGCACGCAATGGCGAGCATTTGCAGTGATGGTCTGGTTAGGGGGGCGCCGGGTTCCCATCTCTTGGTGTCTGGCGATGGATTCTGAAATAGATCGCGGTGGGGGGGAGTGGGGCGGGGAACCATCCAGCAGGATGCTGGATGGAGCGGGCAGGATGCCCGCGCTCCCCGGGAATTTCTCTTGCAGCCTGTTTGCAAAAACACCCGGGTCCCCTTGCGGGAACCCGGGTGTTTGTAACTTGCGGTATTTTTTTGGGTTGGCGGATTAGTAATCCATGCCGCCCATGCCGCCGCCCGGAGGCATGGCGGGAGCCTTTTCCTTATCGGGCAGCTCGGCGACGACGGCTTCCGTCGTGAGGAGCAGGCCGGAGATGGAAGCGGCGTTCTGCAGGGCGCTGCGGGTGACCTTGGTGGGGTCAACGACGCCGGCCTTTACGAGGTCGGTGTACTCGCCGGTGGCTACGTTGTAGCCTTCGGCGCCCTTGCGCTTCTTGACTTCCTGCACGATGAGGGCGCCTTCCTGGCCCGCGTTATCGGCGAGCTGGCGGAGGGGAGCCTCGATGGCGCGGCGGACGATCTCCAGGCCGATCTTCTCATCGCCTGTGAGCTGGACGTTATCCAGCGCCTTCTGCGCGCGGATGAGCGCGGTGCCGCCGCCGGGGACGATGCCCTCTTCCACGGCTGCGCGGGTGGCGTGGAGGGCATCCTCGACGCGGGCCTTCTTTTCCTTCATCTCGGTTTCCGTCGCGGCGCCGACATTGATGACGGCAACGCCGCCGGCGAGCTTGGCGAGGCGCTCCTGGAGCTTCTCGCGGTCGTAATCGCTGGTGGTTTCCTCGATCTGGCGGCGAATCTGGGAGACGCGGCCGGAGATATCGGCCTGCTTGCCGGCGCCTTCCACGATCGTGGTGTTTTCCTTGTCGATGGTGACGCGCTTGGTCTTGCCGAGATCATCCACCGTGAGGTTCTCGAGCTTGATGCCGAGGTCCTCGGTGATGCAACGGCCGCCGGTGAGGACGGCGATATCCTCGAGCATGGCCTTGCGGCGATCTCCAAAGCCGGGGGCCTTGACGGCCGCGACCTGGAGGGTGCCGCGCAGCTTATTGACCACGAGAGTCGCCAGGGCTTCGCCTTCCACGTCCTCGGCAATGATGAGGAGCGGGCGGCTGGCCTTTGCGACCTTCTCGAGCAAGGGGAGGAGGTCCTTGAGGTTGCTGATTTTCTTCTCGTAGATGAGGATGTAGGCGTTCTCGAGGACGGCCTCCATGGACTCCGCGCTGGTGACGAAGTACGGGGAGAGGTAGCCCTTGTCGAACTGCATGCCCTCGACGACCTCGAGGGTGGTCTCGATGCTCTTGGCCTCTTCAACGGTGATGGTGCCGTCCTTGCCGACCTTGTCCATCGCGTCGGCGATGATCTCGCCGATGGTGGTGTCCCAGTTGGCGGAGACGGTGGCGACCTGGGCGATCTCCGTGCGGTCCTTGACCTTCTTGGAGATGCGTCCCAGCTCGGTGACGATGGCCTCGACGGCCTTGTTGATGCCGCGCTGGAGCGAGGTCGGGTTGGCCCCGGCGGTCACGTTCTTGAGGCCTTCACGATAGATGGCCTCGGCGAGCACGGTGGCGGTGGTGGTGCCGTCGCCGGCGATGTCGCTGGTCTTGCTGGCGACTTCGCGGACGAGCTGGGCGCCCATGTTCTCGTACGGGTCCTCGAGCTCGATCTCCTTGGCGACGGTGACGCCGTCCTTGGTGATGGTGGGGCTGCCGAATTTCTTGTCGAGGATGACGTTGCGTCCGCTCGGCCCGAGGGTCGCCTTGACGGCCTTCGCGAGCTTCTCGACACCGCGGAGCAGCGCTTGACGCGCGCTCTCGTCGAATTGGAGTTGTTTAGCTGCCATAATTAGTAAGTGGTTGTCTGATAGGTTGGTGTTTTTTGACTTAGCCGAGGATGCCGAGGATATCGTCCTCGCGCATGATGAGGTACTGCTCGCCCTCGAACTTGATCTCGGTGCCGCCGTACTTGGAGATCAGCACGCGATCGCCTTTCTTGACGGTGAACTCGATCTTCTTGCCCTGCTCGTCGACTTTGCCGGTGCCGAGGGCGACGACTTCGCCTTCCTGCGGCTTTTCCTTGGCGGAGTCGGGAATGATGATTCCGCCCTTTTTGGTTTCTTTCTCTTCGAGCGGCTTTACGAGCACGCGGTCGGAGAGAGGCTTGACGTTGATTGCCATGTTAGTGGTGTATCCTCCGTGTTGGTGTTGGTTGTGTTGTTGTTTTACGTGACGCGGACGGCGCCCTTATTGAAGGGGCGCCGCGTACGCCGTTGCGTAAATTCGGATTATTTTTTCTTGTCCTCGTCCACGACCTCGAACTCGGCATCGACGACGTCGCCTTTGCCTTGCTCCTGGCCGCCGCCGCTCTGCTGGGCACCGGCTTGAGGACCGGGCTCCGGGCCCGCGCCCGCGGCCTGGGCATTGGCCGAAGCCTGCTTGTACAGGTCCTCGGTCACGCTCTGGAATTTGTTTTGCAGATCGTCGTAGGCGCGTTTGATGGCGTCCACGTCTTCTCCCTTGAGGGCATCGCGCACGGCGGTGATGGCCGCCTCGATGGGCGCCTTCTTGTCGCCGGGGATTTTATCGCCCAGGTCTTTGAGCTGTTTCTCGCACTGGTAGGCGAGGTTGTCGGCGTTGTTGCGAATCTCGATGGTTTCCTTGGCGGTGCGGTCTTCCTCGGCGTGGAGTTCGGCTTCTTTCTGCATCTTGTCGATCTCTTCCCTGCTGAGGCCGCTGGAGCCGGTGATGGAGATTTTCTGCTCCTTGCCGGTGCCGAGGTCCTTGGCGGAGACGTGCAGGATGCCGTTGGCATCGATATCGAAGGTGACCTCGATCTGCGGCACGCCGCGCGGGGCCGGCGGGATGCCGTCCAGGTGGAAGGTGCCGAGCTGCTTGTTATCGCGGGAAAGCGGGCGCTCGCCCTGCAATATCTTGATTTCCACGCCGGGCTGATTGTCGCTGTAGGTGGAGAATATCTGGGACTTGCGGGTGGGGATGGTGGTATTGCGCGGGATCATGGGGGTGGCCACGCCGCCGGCCGTCTCGATGGCCAGCGTGAGCGGGGTCACGTCCAGCAGCAGCACGTCCTTTACATCGCCGCGCAGCACGCCGCCCTGGATGGAGGCGCCCACGGCCACCACTTCGTCCGGATTGACGCCCTTGTGGGGCTCTTTGCCCACCAGCTTGCGCGCGGTCTCGACCACGCGCGGCATGCGGGTCATGCCGCCGACGAGCACCAGCTCATCCACCTGGTTGGTGGTCAGCTTGGCGTCCGTAAGGCAGGCCTTTACGGGGCCGATGGTGCGCTCGAAGAGATCGTCGGTGAGCTGCTCGAGTTTTGCCCGGGTCAGCTTCTTCTGGATGTGCTTGGGGCCGCTCTGGTCCGCGGTGACGAAGGGGAGATTGATCTCGAACTCCTGCGAGGATGAGAGGGCGATTTTCGCTTTCTCGGATTCCTCCTTGATGCGCTGGACGGCGTCGGGCTGCTTGCTGAGATCGATGCCGCTCTCCTGGCGGAATTCGTTGATGATCCAATCCATGATGCGGTTGTCCCAATCGTCGCCGCCCAGGTGGGTATCGCCGTTGGTCGCCTTTACCTCGAAAACGCCTTCGCCGATTTCCAGCACGGAGATATCGAAGGTGCCGCCGCCGAGGTCATAGACCGCGATTTTCTCGTCCTTTTTCTTATCCAGGCCGTAAGCGAGCGAGGCGGCGGTCGGCTCATTGATAATGCGCAGCACTTCCAGGCCGGCGATCTTGCCGGCATCCTTGGTGGCGTTGCGCTGGGAATCGTTGAAATAGGCCGGCACGGTGATGACGGCCTGGGTGATTTTCTCGCCGAGCTTCGATTCCGCGTCGCTCTTGAGCTTTGCGAGGATCATCGCGGAGACTTCCGGCGGGGAGAATGTCTTGGTTTCGTTGCCCACTTTTACCTGGATGTGGGCGTCGCCGTTGGCGGCTTTGGCGATTTTGTAGGGGACGCGTTTCGCCTCCTCGCCGATCTCGTCATACTTGCGGCCCATGAAGCGCTTGACGGAGAAGACCGTGTTCTCCGGGTTGGTGACGGCCTGGCGTTTTGCCGCCTGGCCGACGAGGCGCTCGCCGCTCTTGGTGAAAGCGACAATGGAGGGGGTGGTGCGCGCCCCTTCGGAATTTTCGAGGACCACGGGCTCGCCGCCTTCCATGACCGCCATGCACGAGTTGGTAGTCCCGAGGTCAATGCCTAATATTTTAGCCATAAGGTTGGTTGTTGAATGAAAAATTGAAAAAACTGCCCTTGGGAGTGTAGCAGGGATCACTCCCTCTGGGGTGATTATTCATAACAAGCTTATGACCTGCTGCTTACGTATTATATCCAGCGCAAGGAAGTGAGCCATGTTGACTCACCTATTCGTGCCTTGTCTCACTTATCGCTGCCGGGATGTCCCACTCCGCGCCACCGGAAAAGCGGCGCGGGCATCTTGCCGGCGCCATCCGGCATCTTGCCGGCGCCATCCGGCATCGTGCCGGATGGCCTGTAGAGGGCGGTTCATGCCTTGGGTCACGTTTCGGAACTGTCCGGCAAGATGCCGGACAGTGCGAGCTGGAAGCTCGCGCTCCCCCGGAACGCCGATCTTCACTATTTGCGGACACTGAACCTCCGAGCCGGGATTTACCTTGATAGGCCTTGATTTCCGAATTTCCCCCCCGGGCTGGCGGGCTGGTCCGGTCGGGATTTATCAAAGAACCGGTAATATCTTACCACATCGAATTGGCGCTCTTCCAATGGAAGACGATTGGACTCCGCGCCGGGGGACGCCAAAAAGCCACGAAATCCCCTCTTGAATTTCGGAGGGCAGCCCCCCATTGTCTCCGGCTCGCTTTAGCAGCAAAAGGACGGGTGCCGGAGTGGTCGATCGGGCACGCCTGGAAAGCGTGTGTGCTCCAAAAGGGCACCGAGGGTTCGAATCCCTCCCCGTCCGCTGCGCTGATTTCATGAGGAATTCAGAAAAATTCTTGCCTCCTAAGAACGCGGCTAAGAACAGGTCATTCAGGTCTGAAGGCGTCTATACTGTCGCCGAAATCTGTCCCCTGGATCGCCCCCCGGGGGGGATTGTGAACCGATTTGGCCGTCCACACCGTCTGATGCTCGTCATCGCGGGAGCGTCGGGAACGTTTGCATTGCGGACACCGTCCTCACCTGGCCCATCATTTTGTGCATCTGCTTGAATTGATTCGTCGTCTTATTCATTGTGGATGTTTGCAATGCCAGCTTCGAAATCATTTCGTATTTCTTTGGATTCCGTGATGGTTCCACGGGAATCGCCGCTGGCCTTGCGACGCCGGGGAAGGGCGCCGATTGGCGACTCATGAATAATCCGGCACCCGATATGGAACGCGGGGAGGCTTTGCTTTTGGACCTTATCGCCCGCGGGGATTCCGAGGCCTTTGGCGAACTCTATCAGCGTTGGTCGCCAATGCTTTACGGGCTCGTTTGCAAGATTCTCGATGATCCCAAGGAAGCCGAGGATGCCTTGCAGGATGGTTTTTTACACGTCTGGCATAAGGCCGGCACTTACGATGCCGGACGAAGCAGCCCTTCCACATGGGCATATATGATTTTTCGCAACAAAGCGATTGATCGCCTCCGGGCGCGCGAGCGCAGGGGACACGGTCTCGAGAAGATCATGGCCGAGAAGGAGGTGCACCGGGAGCAAATCGAGGCTCCGGAAGATTGTGCGGACCAGAACGAAACGCGCCGTGCGCTCGAATCGGCGTTGCGCCAGATTCCTGAGGAACAACGGGAAGCCATCCAGCTGGCCTTTTTCTCCGGACTGACGCAGAATGAAATCGCGGGCCGGACCGGCACGCCGCTGGGCACCGTGAAGGCAAGAATCCGGCGCGGTCTGATGAAACTGGCTGATACTTTGGAGGGCAAGTTATGATGGACGAGGCCACCGAAGAACTGGCATCGCTGTACGTCCTGGGCTTGCTTGAGACCGAAGAGGCCATGCGTTTCCGGGCCCGGCTTGCGGAGGATGACGAGCTGCGCCATCTGGTGTCCCGGTTGGAAATGGCCGCGGCCGCCGTCGGGCGAGCAGTGCCGCCGCGCGATCCTCCGCCAGCGGTAAAGGCCCGCGTGCTCGCGCAGATCCGTCCGGAAACGGTCACTCCCGCGCAGGTTCCCGGCTCCGGTCTGCCCTGGGCCATGGCTGCATCCATTGTGATACTGGCTGGCGGATGGCTCTATTGGCATGGCGAAAAGGAGTCGAAAGCGCTCGAAGTTCAAATCCAGGCGCGTGAATCCGAGCTGATGTCCGCGAAATCCCGTGAGGCCGGGTTGCAGGCGAAACTCACCGAACAAGACTTGGCTGAAACGGCGATCAAAGAGGCGAAGGATACGCTCCTGGGCCAGTTGCAATCGGAGCAAAAGGAGAACGTGAACTTGCGGGCGCAGCTTGATTCCACCCAACACGAGGTAGCGTCGCTGCAAGCGGGGAATGTGCTTTCGCAGATCAAGATCGCGACGTTGACCTCGCTGCTCCATAACTCGCCAAAGGCGATGGCCGTGGTGGCCTGGGATCCGGATCAGCAGCGCGGCCTGCTGAAGACCATCAACCTGCCGGCCACGGCGCCAGACAAGGATTATCAACTCTGGATCGTCGATCCGGCTTACAAGAACCCGGTTAGCGGCGGCGTTTTCGAGCCGGACGGCCAGGCTTCATCCTCCCAGTTCAAACCGGGCCAGCCGATCACAAAAGCGACGAAGTTTGCCGTAAGCCTCGAGAGGAAGGGCGGCGTGCCAGTCGCCCAGGGCCCCATGGTGCTCATCAGTGAGTAACCTTCGCGGAAAACGATTGCGCCGGAAGCTGTGAGGGGAATTGCGGCACCATCTTGAAGCGGGACGGATCATATCCCTGAGCCGCCAGCCGCTTCAGAATCGCGTGATAAGTGGACGCCGGCAGCGTCTTTTTGCGGGCCATGATCCAGCCGTAATTGCGCGAAGGATGACCCACCACCGTCCATTGGTAATTGGGATCCAGGTCCAATATAAGATAGGGCGCCGTGATCAAGCCTCCCAGAAACTTAACCCTCCATTCGGCATTGGTGTGATGGTTTACGACATAACCATGTGCGGTAATCTTGCTCACCGGAGCGGTGAAGGAGCCTTTGCGGCACGTGAACCAGTTGTAAATGGTTCCATCCGGTAGAAGAGCGTAGCTCTCCACGGAATCCACCGCGCCCCGCTCCGCAAAGTAAGGGATCTCCGAGATCACCCGCCAATGGCCCATGTAGCGCGGCAGATCGACGTGCGCCACGGTTTGCAAAGGCGGCTTTCTTGCGGAAAAGGCGCACGCTGCCAGCAGCGCGGAGATACAAGCGAGAAAGAAAGCCGGGCGCAGGGGAAATCGCCTCGGGCGCGAAGGTAAATTGCCAGTCATCATGGTTGGTACGTTTTAGAGTTTCCGAAGGGCCTCCCGGGCTTTCGCTTTTTCAAAAGGATCATCCTTTTCCCTATTCGGCATTGAAAGTCCCTGTTCCAATTCCTGCCTGGCCTTCCCCACTTCTCCCAATGCCGCGTAGGTCCGCCCCAGGCCCACGTGGTTTGCCAGGCGGTTCGGGTTCATTTGCAGGGCTTTCTCGTAATCCTTCTCCGCTTCCGTATAGGATGCGTCAGGCACTTGCCCGTAAATTATGCCAGCGATCGCGCGAAGGACCGGATTGAGCCCGGCCAGTTCGTAATTCCAGTCTCCGAGCACGGTATAAGTCAGGTCATTATCCGGGTCCAGTGAGAGCGACTTATCGGCATGCTCTTTTACCAACCGCGAGTAGGCAATCTTGGTCTTATTATCCATCAGCGGCGCGAGACGCCCGTAACAAATGGCCTCGGCGAGTTGGGCCATGGCATTTTGCGGGGCGGAAGCCACGGCGCGCGTCGCGTAATCGAGAGCTTTCTCTCCCAGTGCGCGCTTCCGGTCCGCGGAATTCGTATCCACCATCATTTCCGCGTAGGCCTTGGCCACCCGTCTCAAAACATCCGCATCCGATGGCGCCATCTTTTCGGCGCTGAGATAGACATCCAATGCCTTTCCCGTTTCAAGCTGGCGGTCGAGCGAATCTCCACTTTTAATGAGCGCGTTCACATCGTCCCCGCGGGCGACAACGGCAAGTGCCAGCCACAGTGCCGCGAACACATTGTAATACCATGTTTTCATAAGCATTAGTCCCAGTGCTGGCGAAAGAAGGCGGCAACCTCGCGCAATTGCGCATCGGTGAGCGGGAAGCCATGGCCCTTGCCGGCTACCACCACCAGGTGCGATTCCACCCCGGCAGCGCGGAGTTTCTGATCCAGTTCCCGGCTCTGTTCCAGTGGCACCAGTCCATCCTTATCTCCGTGGAAGAAGAGAAACGGGGGCGCGTCGGCGGTAACATGGTTGACCGGGCTGGCATCCTCCGCCAGGGCACGTTTCTCAATGACCGTCCCCCCGAGTAAGTCGGGCAAGTAACCATGCTTCGCCTGTTGATTTCCGAAGCCGGTAAGATCGGTGGCCGGGTATAGCACGCATACCGCCTTGATCTCCCGCCTTCCCACCTCCTCCGCGAGCAGCGCGGCAAGATGGCCGCCGGCCGACGCCCCGCTCAAGAAGTAGTGGCGCCGGTCCAGCCCATAGGCCGGCCCGGTCTCCTCCAGCCAGTGAAGCGCCGCGCGGCAATCCTCGATTTGCGCGGGATATTTTGCGGTATAACTAAGCCGGTATTGCACGGATGCGACGGCAAACCCGTAACGGGTCAGCTTCCGCACATAAAGCATCCAGCCCTTGTCCCCATATTTCCAGCCGCCACCGTGGATCCAGATGACGAGCGGATGCGGAGCGGGTTGAGCGGGAAGATAGAGATCCAGATGCAAATCTCCCGTGGGCCGATGCGCATAGACAAGATTCCTCAGGATCGATTCCCCGTGCGGCGGCGGCGTAATGGAGGCGCAGCCGCTCAGGAGAGCGATGGCTGCGACAATCAATGGATTCCGTTTCATTTATTTCGAAAAAAGGTAATGGGAGACCATCCACTCATTGCCGTCGCGGTAGCCCCATAGCTCAGCGCAAGCCATGAAGAAAATGCGCCAGTAGGCCCACCAGCGTTGCGTTCCCGCAGCCCCGTAAGTATCCGCGAATAAAGGCATGATTTCCTCGCGGTGAGCATCCATGTTGGCCAGCCACGCCTCGGCGGTCCGCTGGTAATGCGCGCCGGAGACGTTCCAATGCTTCTGGATGGAAAGGTCATCCTGAAAATAGAGCAGCAGATCGTCGGACGGCATCTGGCCGCCGGCAAAGAAATAGCGGGTCATCCAGTCGTTCCCGCCCTGGTCCAGATAATGATAGGCGAATTCCCGGTGAGTGAAGATATGCACGAATAACTTGCCGCCGGGCGCCAGCCAGCGGGCGATTTTAGCCAGGAGCGCCTGGTAGTTTTTCATGTGCTCGAACATCTCGACGGACACGACGCGATCAAACGATTCATCGATATCGAAGTCATTCATGTCGCAGGTCAGGACCGTGACGTTACGAAAACCGCACTCCGCAACCCGCGCGTCGATATAAGCTTTTTGCGTGGCTGAATTGGAAAGGGCGGTGATGCGCGCGTTCCGATATCTCTCAGCCATCCAGAGCGTGAGTGAACCCCACCCGCAGCCGAGCTCCAGGATGCGCTGGCCATCCGCCAACTCCGCCCGCTCGCAGGTGAGCGCCAGCATTTTTTCCTCCGCGGCATCCAGGGTTTTCACCCCTTCCGTCCAGAGGCCGGAACTGTATTTCAAGCGCGCACCCAGCGTGCATTGGAAAAAGCGCGTGGGCACTTCGTAGTGCTGCTCGTTGGCGGCGCGGGTCTGGATGGCGATGGGCATTTGTTTCAACTCCGCCACGTGCGCCAGCAACGCAGCCTTCCGGGCCTCGACGCCCTCGCGGGTCTCTTCCCTAATCTTTCCGGCAAGCATCCGCCGGATTCCCATGCGGATGACCTGATCCGGCAGCACGTCCATTTCCAGCAGATGATCCAGTGAGATTATGTTTTTCGGAACCATGGGATAAATGGGCTGGTGGCCGCCTGGTAGGCGCGGTAAGCGTCGCCCTTGCTTTTGAGGGCGTATTCCTCGGTAAGTGGAATGCCGGTAACCTGAAACAGGAAATAAAGCATCAATAACGGACAAACGACGGCGAGCCAGCCATGTGGCGAAGAGAGCGCCGCGAGAAAGAAGCCCCACCAGACCAGCGATTCGAAAAAGTAATTGGGATGCCGGGAGTAACGCCAAAGGCCGCGCTGGCACACCTTCCCCTCGCTGTCGGGGTCGGCTTTGAACTGCTGCATCTGCCAATCCGCCAGCGCCTCTCCGCAAAGGGCCACAAGGGCCAGCGCAAACCCGAGGATGGTGAGCGGAGGAATGACCGCCGATGGATTGTAAGCCATGCAGAGGAACGGCAGGGCAAAGATTGCCACCACGACTGCCTGAACCTCGAAGAAGAGCAGAAACATCCCAGGGCCCGGCCAGCGCCGGCGCAGCGTCTCGTAACGCCGATCTTCGCGCGGGTGATGCCGCAGGACCCTAAGGAGGATGTAAGTGCCAAGGCGCAGGCTCCAGATCACGCCGATGGCGGCCGCGATCCATTTCCGGAGGGCCAGTCCCGGCGAATGCCACGCGAATAGCGGCGCCAGAATCGCGACGCCGTAGGACCACGCCACATCCAGAAACCCGTAATTCCCGACCTTTACACAAATCGCCCACACCACCGCAAAGGCGGCGAGCGCCGTGACAAGGCCGGTAATAAAGAGATGCAGCATGACTTACGGCAGCGAAAGGTTATTGGGCCGCGTATAGACAGCCTGCACCACGCTGATGTTCCGCATGGCGAAAGCCGCTTCACAATAGGAGAGGTAGTAATTCCATTTCCGGATAAACCGGTCGTCAAACCCCAGTTTCCGCACGTTTTCAAGCTGCGCGTTGAAGGCATCCCGCCAAAGCTGGAGCGTGCGGGCATAGGAGGAGCCGTAGTCGTCCAGCCCGTGCAAAAACAAATCCCCCGTGCGGTTCAATGCCTCATTCACCCGCCCCACGCTCAGGAGCAGCGAACCCGGGAAGATATGCCGCTGAATCCAATCCACGCCGCGTTTCAACGCCGCATGGCGGCAATCCGGCACTGTAATATACTGAAAGGCCGCAAGGCCGCGCGGCGCGAGCAGTGCGTGTACCCTGGAAAAGTAAGTTTCCAGATAACGATCCCCGAGCGCCTCCATCATCTCTATGGACGCGATCTTATCGAATTGTCCGTTGATCTGGCGGTAATCCTGAAGCCGTATCTCCACGCGATCCTCCAATCCCGCGCGCTGAATCCGCATCCGCGCGAAATCGTATTGCGCCTGGGAGATGGTGACGGCCGTGATGTGGCAGCCGTGGCGCGTGGCGGCATGCTCGGCAAAGCCGCCCCACCCGCAGCCGATCTCCAGCACGCGGTCCCCGGGCGCAAGGCGCAGCCGGTCGCAGAGGGCATCGTACTTGGCGCGCTGCGCGACCTCGAGGGATTGCCCTGGCCCGGTAAAGATGGCGCTGGAGTAAGTCATCGTAGGGTCCAGCCATAGCGCGTAGAATTCATTCCCGAGGTCGTAATGCTCGGAGATGTTGCGCCGGCTGACTGGCACACTATTGGGCCGCATCCGATGGTGCAGGCGGTTCCAGCCCCGCAGCAGATTGACCAGCGTCGTCTTGACTCGCGAACCCAGCCGCGCGGGCTCGTCCTCGATATTCAGGATAAACCATGCAATCACCCCCTGGATATCCTCGGTGTCCCAATCGCCTTCGACATAACTTTCCCCCAAGCCGATATCTCCGAAAAAAACGAGGCGCTGAAAAAAGCGCTGCCGCCGCACCCGAAATCGCGCCGTCACCTCCGCACCAGGCTTCCCCAGAGTCCAGCGCCTCCCGTCCGGCAGCGCGATCTCCATGTGGCCGCGCTGCATTTTCTTGAGGGTGCGGAAGACAAGCGCTTCGCACAGACCTCCTCCTGCCGTCGCGGCGCGGGTTTCCTGGATATCGAGACTAAGTTCCTGGTTCATGGCATCGGTCGTTGGGTAATGCTGGCGTGCGGGTTCAATACTCCACGCTGATACTCGGGGCGCGCCTCCTTGGCGTAAAACGGCACCCGCTTCAACCAAAGCCGCAGCGCATTCCAGTGGATAAGGAAGATGACCCACAGCGTAACCAGGGGATACTTTACCGCCAGCCATGCCATGCGCCCGGCGCCAAGCGCCTCCCGCCGGCCGGTAAGCGCGCTGAGCAATAATATATCCCCGGCCGCGGAACGGTCATCGATGTGAATTTCCAGCGCGTCGCCGGGCACTCGCAGGTTGAAATCGAAATGCACTTCAAGGTCTGAAAACGGGGAGACGTAGAAATGCTTCGGCGCCACCAGGCGGAAGCGGCCGTCCGCGCCGGGCTCGTGCAGGAAAAAGAGCTTTTTCTCCCGGAAAGTATTTTCGACTTCCACCAGGGCGCAGACGGGCGCGCCGCGGGAGTCAAAACAAAAGTAGAACGAAACCGGGTTGAACCCATACCCGAGCACGCGCGGCATGGTAAGCAGGGCGATGCGCCCGTCCGGCGGAAAGTCGATTCCCGCACCGGCCAGGCGCTCGATGGCCTTCTGCTTCACGCTGCGCCCTGGCCCGGGCAAATGGTCGCGGTCATGAAACGCAAACAGGTTGAAACGGTTCCTGCTGAAGAGCGGCAACCGGGCGGCAGCGGCGTCTATCTCATCAAGGTCGAGATAGAACATAAAGATGCGGTATTGGAACCGGTGAACCTTGGGCGCCAGGCGGTGATGCATGACGCGGCATTCGTAAAGGCAGGAGTTCATGACCAAATGCCCTCCCCGGTCACGGCCCGCGCGCACTCCAGCGCGGAGGTGAATGCATCCTCATGAAAGCCGTACTTGAAGTAACTCCCGCAATAGTAAGTGGTCTGGTCCGGACTCAGCCGATTGAGGGCGGGCAAGTCTCTCTGAGCGGCGATTGCTCCCAAGCTGAAGAGGGGGTGCGTGTACGGGATGCGCCGCAGCACCTTCTCCGGCGGCAGGCTGTCCTCGGCGTTCAAGGAAACAAAGTAATCCCTCTTGCGCGAGATTCCCTGCAGGCTGTTCATCCAATAATGCGTGGTTGCCGCGCCATCCTCCGCGATGCGGTAGTTCCACGAGGCCCAGCAGCGCCGCCGCCGCGGCATGATCGCGCACTCGGTGTGAAGCGTTGCCATGTTTGGTTGGTATCGGAATTCACTGAGCAAACGAGCCTCCCGATCCGTCGGATCCGCCAGGAGCCGCAGCGTCTCGTCCGCATGCGCGGCCATGATTACCTTGTCGAAAATCGCGCACGATCCATCCGCCATCGTGACGATTGCCTTGCCGCGTGGCCTCGCCACTTGCACGACCGGAGCGTTCAGGGCCACGCGCGAGGCCCATGGCGCCTTCATCTTCGCAACATAACACTGCGCACCGCCCTCGAGCGTCCGCCATGGGTGATGCGTATGCAGCCCCAGAAAACCGTGATTATGAAAAAATCTCAGGAGTGTCACCGCTGGAAAATCGAGCGTCTTTTCCCGCGGCGTGGACCAGATTGCCGAACTCATTGGCACGAGGAAGAGATTCAAAAAATCATCGCCATAGCCGCGCTCCGCCACATAGCGGCCCACGGTATGCTCCGCATAACCTGGGTCCTCCAGCGCGCTCACGGCCTCGCTGTTAAAGCGATTCATCTGCCTCAACAAACGCCAGAAGCGGGGCCGCGCGAGGTTCCGGCGCTGGGCAAAGAGCTTCGCCAGCCCGGCGCCGTTGTATTCGATTCCGCTGGGCCTGTGCTGCACGCTAAATGACATGCTGGCCGGCTTCGTTGCCACATCCAACTCCCGGAAAAGCCGCGTCAGGTTTGGATAAGTAACCTCGTTGTAAACCATAAACCCGGTATCGATGGGCACCGCGAGGCCATCCTCCTGCACGGTGACCGTGTTTGTGTGGCCGCCGGCGTAACCATTTTGCTCGAAGAGCGTGATCTCGAACCGTGAATGCAGGAAATGCGCGCAACCCAGGCCGGCCACGCCCGCACCGACGATTGCAAGCTTCATCATGCCTGCCGCACCCCCGGTTCCACTTCGCGTCTATGCGCAAGCCTCGAGGCGGCTTCATAAGCACTGGCCGGCACCGGGCGCAACCCCCAGATCAGGCGTGTCCAGGAGAGGCACTTGAGCAGGTAGTACGTGATATCCAACTCCCACCAGTAAAAGCCCTGCCGCGTGGCCGTCATGCAAAAGTGATGATTGTTATGCCAGCCCTCCCCGAGGGTCACCAGCGCGAGCAATAAGCTGTTCCGGCTGTCGTCCGCCGTCTCGTAACGCCGGCGCCCGAAGGTATGCGCGAGCGAATTGATGCAAAGCGTGGCGTGGAGCAGCGCCACTGTGCTGATGAAAAACCCCCAGACCAGCATCTGCGCGCCGGAGGTGCCGGAGGCCGGCCAGAGCCTGCCGATAAGCGAGCCGGCGCAAATCGTGGCCAGGGCCAGAAAGATCGGCACAACCAGGTCAAAGCGGTTCAGGAAGACCAGCTCCGGGTAACGCGCAAGATCCTTTACCCGATTGTAGTCCGTGGGAAAATTCCGCGTGCTTGTCATCCAGCCGATGTGCGCCCACCAGAAGCCGCGCATGCCGGGCGAGTGAACGTCTTCCTCATCATCGGCATGCTGATGGTGATGCCGGTGGACCGAGGCCCACCACAATGGCCCCCGCTGGACCGAGGCATTCCCCATGATGGCGAAGATAAATTGCCCCGCCCGCGTGGTGTGAAAGGTGCGGTGCGCAAAATAACGATGGTAAAAGGCGGTCACAGCAAACATCCGGATTATGTAGAGAAAGAGAGCGGCGCCCACGGCCACCCAGCTCCAACCCACCATGAACACCCCCAGGCAGCCGGCGTGCAGAAACAGGAAGGGCAGGCAGCGCTTCCAGTCCACGGAATCCGGTTTTGCGCGCGCGGCCTCGGCACCCTCCGGAAAATAGTCCGAGTCGAACCATCGCCACAAGGCTGACCGGGGCGGCAGTTTTGCCCGGAACCATCGCCGAAAGTGGTATTGCTCTGCTGGGGCTGATGCGCTCACGGAAATTATGCGTCTCCGCAACGACTCTGGATGCCGATTTCTTCAACAATCGGGCGGCTGGCTCACGTGTAAGACTTTTATCGAACCGGACAAGCCGTGAAACGCGAATTGGTGGCGTGCCTATTTTGCGTTTAAAACCCGGGTTAGGAATGTCGTTACTTTTACTCTATCTGGTTCTGAGCAATC
This sequence comes from Chthoniobacteraceae bacterium, assembly GCA_036266845.1. GTDB lineage: Bacteria > Verrucomicrobiota > Verrucomicrobiia > Chthoniobacterales > Chthoniobacteraceae > DATAXI01. Next base: position 24,646 of record DATAXI010000241.1, read on the forward strand.
CCTCGCCGGCTCGCGCCGATCAGCAGGCCTTATTCGCCGGCACCCGGCCCGCGTTCGATCCGATGATATTCTTTACCGGCCATACCCGGTCTTGGGGCGTATTCGAAAACCGGAGCGGCGAGCCGACCGAGATATTGAGGACAGAGACCTGGGGTCATCTCGTCCATGGTGAATTGCAAATGGAGCAGGATCTCTTCATTGGCAACAAGCCCCGGACGCATCGGTCCTGGAGGATGCGCCGGATCGACGCGCATCATTTCGAGGCGACCGCCAACGACATCATCGGAACGGTCTGTGGCAAATCAACCGGGAGCGAATTCTCGTGGAGTTTCACTGTCGCGCTCGAGCCGGGGAACCCGCTTTTTAACGTGCGGATGACCCAGCACATGTATCTACAGCCGGACGGAAAAACGATGGTGAATCGAGATACCATCCGCAAATTCGGCATCTTGCTGGCTGAGGTCACGGAGCAATTTCGTCATCTTTAGAGGTCGTTTGCCATCGGCCGGCGCCCCTCCGGTGAGGGCACCGGGCCGAAGCGTTAGCACTTTCGATCTGGACCCACAGACCGGAATATCAGGAGTTGATACCGTTCGGGAAAAAACCACCCGGGGTGGTGTT
>DATAXI010000249.1:0-6064 GCA_036266845.1 Chthoniobacteraceae bacterium
AGGAGAGGCGGTTCCTGATCACCGGGTCGGCGTATGCGATCCTTTCGAGCTGGCCGTGCGCTTTTTCCGCTTCCTCAAAGAAGTTGATGAACGCCAGGGTCACTTTCTCGATGGCCTCGATGGTGCCGGCCTGCGCGTAGAATGCGCTCCAGTAGATCGGCTGCCATTGCTTCACGCTATCGAGCCGGTAGCCGAATCGCCGCACAACCGGTTTGCGCAGCCAGCGTTTGGTGGCCGGGTCGTATTGGTCGATCGTCATGTACGTGGCGACTCCGATGACCTTGCCGGACTTGAGGTGAATGATGGGGCTCCCGCTATTGCCGGGAATGAACGGCGCATCCACCTCCACCAGGTTTGGCCCAATGCCGACGATCTTCCCCATGCGGGAATCGACGACGCCCGATCCCTCCGCGTTCCCCAGGACCACCACGGAATCCCCGATCGTCACGTTCTTTTCCACATCCTGCATCACTTGAAAGGTCGAGGGCGTGTTCGGCATCGCCATACAGCAAATATCCTCACCCACCGCCGCCGAAGCCGCCCCTCCTTTGACAACGGTGCCGTCCAGCGCCTTGAAAACCGCGTTGTGAATCTCCGAGACGACGTGCAGGTTCGTGACCAGAAAGGTCCCGTTGCCAACCTTGGCAATGAATCCGCTGCCCGATCCCTCGTTGCCGTCCACAAAGACCAGGCTCTTGGTGGAATTGCGGACAATCTGCGCCGCCATTTCGCTCTCGCTAAGTCCCCCGGGCATCCGGGGTGACGAATCCACATTCTCCGGCGGTGTGACGATGGACGATGGCACGGACGCAGCCGGTGGACTGCCGGGAGCGGGCGGCAGCGCCATCGCCAGCGCCCCCGTCTTGGTCATCCACCGTTGCTTCCCATTCTCATCGATCACTTTAAAGGACCTCGCGCGCAGCGGGAGCAGCACGTTCTGCACCGCGGAGTCCTTGTCGTAAGTGATCACCACCCGGTCATTCGCCATTCTCCAGTGGCCGGTCATGTGATCGACCGAATGCCCCGATCTCCCGGTAACGGAGGATGCCGGTGTCGAGGAGAAGGTGCCGTCGGCCTTGAAAACCCGCAGCAATAACTGCCCGCCGTCCGTGATCTTCCATGTATAGGAGGTAAGCACGGTGGCGGCCGGCACATCGGCCCGATCCCCCGCGCGCAGCCAGCCCGCGGATGCCAGCAGCATTGCCGCAATGGCCAGCAGAAGCCCGCGCGAGGTTTGGCCGCCGGGCCGTTGGGGGAACCTCCGTGACGCCATGGAATGAATCTCCGGTTACAGCTCGTGCGCGTTCGGGAACTCCCGCAGGATGGGATGGTGGCGCGCAGGTTGCAGGAACTTCATCGCGAGCGGAAAAACCGCGTTGAGGATACCGGAGGTGTGGCGGATGTAAAGGTCCAGCGGCGCAAGCTCGAGCCGCAGATGCAGCTTCGGGTCGTAATTGAGCGGGGCGGTGTGGTAGGCGCCCACGCCATTGCTGATCGCCCAGTTGAAGACGTCGCGCCACGTCACAAAATAGAGATGCAGGTCCAGGGCCACGGCGTAATCCAGGCCGATGTCCATATCGTACAACACCCCGCCGTGAAGCAGGCAAAAGTTGAACGCAACAATCTTCCCATCCAGCCGCCAGACGAAGAAGCGGGCCTTGTCCGGCATCTCCCGTCCTACGCGGGAGAGAAAATCCGCCGTCAGCTCCTCAAACGACATCTCCGCGCGCGCCAGCGTCTGGCGGTAAAGCGGGTACACCTCGTCGATGATGGGGCTGATGTCCTCATGAACGGTCATTTCCAGGCTGCCGATCGCCTCCGACGCCCGGAATTTCCGCCGCAGGTTCTTCCGGAAGACCTTCCCCAGCCGCCGCTGCATGTAATCCTCAAAGTCCTTGTACCCGCCCAGGTCCGCGCGCGAGGAGGGCATGCTCGGGACGCGGCAGTAGCCGTTGCCCGGGAAATAGTCCAGCGCCTGCCGGTAGCGCGCGGGGAAATCCTTGAAGACGATGATGGACGCCCCCTCGCGCTTCGCCACGGTATCCAGCACCTCGTGCAGCGCCCGCACCGCCCACGGCTCGGGGTTCACCTGCCCCTCTCCCACCGCGCAGCCCACCATCAGCACGCGCATCACCAGAAATCGCGGAAACCGCTTCTGCACCCGCTCCACCACGCGCTGGAATTTCGCCGGCAGCCCCTCGGTGATGCATTGCGGCAGGATGAAAAACGGCTGCACCACCGCCTGCCCGGTCTCCTCATTGCGCAGGATGAGGTAGCGGTACTCGAACTTCCCCGGCAGGGTCTCCTCGATGACCTCGTAATACCGCGAATCCCGCTCCAGATCGCGGAATGTGCCGCACCATGCCTCCCGGGGAATCGCCCGCGCGGTGCACACCACTTCCGCCGTCCCCGTCGCGGTGCGGATCAACCCGGGCTCGGCGCTTCGCCCCTCGGCAGGGGCAAGGTCCATCGTTTCAATCAGGCTATTCATGCGGCAACCGGACATCTTTCAGGGACATACCCACCGAATCAATCTCAGTTTTGCTGATATTTTTGTAATAATTCCAGCCTCTACTCCGGGTTTTGGCAGTGGAATCGACCGGTCGCCTGCTCATCCGTGCATCTTTTGGGCTTTGCGAGAGGCTCTTCCGCGCCTTTTTCCGGGAGTGAATCCCTCCCGGGAAATGGCTTGATTTCACCCCGTGGCAAGGGCCAGCAAGGTGGCACTCAATATGCCTCCCGCGAAACCACGCCCCCTCCCGGCGAAAAGTCTCCTGCCTAAGATCAACCAAATGCTCTACGGCGGAGACTACAACCCCGAGCAGTGGCCGGAGGAAACATGGCGCGAAGATATGCGGCTGATGCGGGAGGCCGGGGTAAATCTGGTCAGCATCGGCATCTTCGCCTGGGCAAAATTGCAGCCGCGCGAGAAGACCTGCTCCTTTGGGTGGCTGGACCGCCTGATGGATTTGCTGGCGGAGAACGGTATCTACGCGAACCTGGCCACGGCGACAGCCAGCCCCCCGCCGTGGATGTCGAAGTATCCCGGCCTCAATGCCGTCGATGGCAAGGGGCATGTCTGGGCGCATGGGTCGCGCCAGCATTACTCGCCCTTTAGCACCGTGTACCGGCGATTCGCGGCCGCGCTGGTGCGGAAGCTCGCCACGCGATATCGCAGCCATCCCGCGCTCGCGCTCTGGCACATCAATAACGAGTACGCCTGCCACGTGCAGGAGTGCCACTCGGAGGCCGCGACGGCCGCGTTCCGCATATGGCTGAAAGCCCGCTACGGCTCGATCGAGGGGCTCAATGACGCCTGGGGCACCGCTTTCTGGAGCCAGCATTACCAGGACTGGGATGAGGTGCTCACGCCGCGCCATACGCCCACTTTCCCGAATCCATGCCAGGTGCTCGATTACCACCGCTTTATGTCGGATGCGATCCTGGACCTGTGCAAGATGGAACGCGACATCCTGCGCGCCATCACCCCGGACATCCCGGTCAATACAAACTTCATGGGCTGCTTCAAGCCGCTCGATTACTGGAAGTGGGCGCGCGAAATCGATTTCACCTCCTGGGACGCCTATCCCGATCCGCTGACGGAACGCCCGGAACTCTTCGACGCCTGCGGGCACGATCTCCTCCGCTCGCTCAAGCCGGGCCGGCCATTCGTGCTCATGGAGCAATGCTCCTCCCACGTCAATTGGCGCCCGGTCAATGCCGCGAAGCCCCCGGGCGTCATGCGCCTCTGGAGTTTGCAGAGCGTCGCCCGCGGCGCCGATGGCGTCCTCTTCTTCCAATGGCGCCAGTCCCTCGCGGGCGCGGAGAAATTCCACGGCGCGATGGTCCAAAACGGCTCCCAGCCGGGGCAGGGGCGCGTCTTCCGCGAGGTATGCGAACTGGGGGCGGACCTCGGGAAACTCGCGCCGGTCGTTGGCTCCGTCATCCGCTCGAAGGTCGCCATCATGATCGATTGGCAAAGCTGGTGGGCGCTCGAATCGCCCTCGAAACCGGCTCAGTTCCATTACGAGAAGGCGTTCTCGCAAATCCAGCGGCTTTGCTTCGACCGCAACATCGCCGTCGATTTCGTCCATCCCGGCTCGGACCTTTCCGGTTATAGCCTGGTCTTCGCTCCGAATCTCTACCTGCTGGAGAAGCAATCGGCGGATAACCTGGACGCCTTTGTGCGAAACGGCGGCACGCTTCTGGTCACCTGCTTCTCCGGCATCGTGGACCGCGAGGAACGCATCGTGCCCGGCGGCTATCCCGCTTATCTTCGCGAGACCCTCGGCATCGCGGTGGAGGAATGGTGGCCGCTCGGTCCCGAGCAGCGGATGCCGGTCCGCTTCGGCCGCCGCAGCTTGCACGCGCGCGACTGGCGCGAGACGATCCACCTGCGCGGCGCAAAGGCGCTCGCCACCTTTGCGGGCGATCATCTCGCGGGCAGCCCCGCAGTCACCCGAAACCGGCGCGGAGCCGGCCAGGCCTATTACCTGGGCATGCAAATGGACGATCCGGACCTCGCCCATCTCCTCGATCCGATTTTCTCCCGGCTTAAACTGGCCGCCCCGGTCAGGGCGCCCGCCGGAGTGGAAGTCACGCTCCGTGAAAACTCCCGCGCCAAGTTTCTTTTCCTCCTCAATCACAAGGAAACCGCGGCCCGCATCCCGCTGGGCGCCCACCAGGGGACCGATCTCCTTACCGGCGCAAAGGCACGCGCCGCGATTACATTGGAGCCGCATGGCGCAGCCGTCATCGCCCTCGCCATCACGTAAACGGCCCGCGCCGATCATTCAAATGGCGAGCCGGGATAGTAAGAAGTAATCTACGAAACCTCCGTAAATGACCTGACGCCTGGGAATAGCGAAAAGCAATCTGCGATACTTCCGTAAATGACCTTCTGCAAGCCAATGGCTTCCGTTCGCGAGGCGCACGTTTGCTTTAAAGCGACGCAACGTTAAGGAACCACTGATTAAATGAACCCAAGGGTTCAAAGATCGGTAGCCGGGGGTCGAGCGAAGCGATACCCCCGGTAGTGCGAAGAATTACGGCAACACTCCGGAGGGGTGCAAGAGCCCCTTGATTTAATCAGTGATTCCTTAAGGAACCACTGATTAAATGAACCCAAAGGGTTCAAAGATCGCTAGCCGGGGGTTGAGCGAAGCGATACCCCCGGTAGTGCGAAGAATTACGGCGGCACCCCGGAAGGGGTGCAAGAGCCCCTTGATTTAATCAGTGGTTCCTTAAGGGCCAAAGGCCCGTAGCAGGCCCAGGTACCCGCGCAAAAGGCGCCAAGCGCCAACGGCGCGGGAGTATCTGGCGGCAAATGAGAGCGCGTCCACTTTTTATGGAGCGATTCCGTCTCCGGCGGAGCCGAAGCCGGCAGCCGCTCAGAGACTCTCGCTCACACCGATCGGGGCGAGCGCAACCGGCGGTTTCACCTCCCGTGCGGGCCGCGATTCCAGGCGTTTGAAGCCCTTGATGATCGGCGTCTCCACGTATTGGTGGACCAGTGCGGCGATGGGCAGGGAAATGGCGAGACTAAGGAAAATCGAAGCCGCATACGCGGAGGCCCCGGTCATTTTAAGGCAGGCAACGCCATGGATGATATAAGGGACCAGAAAGGTGTGGCTGAGATAGAGCGCGTAGGAAGCATCACCCGCGGCCAGCAGCCACTGCGGCAATCGCCCGGCCAATACATCCTCAAGTCCCACCGCCCCGGTAACGATGGCCGCCGCCGGCAGACCCCAGCAGAGGACGCCCGGGAGCGAGGAATGCTCGGGGACGATCAGAAGCAAGAGAAAGCCGCCGATGAGCAGGACGGCGCTCCACCCGCGGCCGGGGATCGCACGGCGCATCACAAAATGGGCCAGAATCGCCCCCAGCAGGAACTCGATGACGATCGGAGAAGCCAGCGACGTAAAATCAGGCCACGAGCCGCCTCGCACGGCGCCGATGAGCGCGATAGCAGTGAGGCACGGGGTCAGGAATGCCAGGGGCGATACGTTCAGTGCCAGCGCAGCCGCAAACAGAAGGTAAAAGAAGACCTCGTAGTTCAGCGTCC
>DATAXI010000260.1:0-22269 GCA_036266845.1 Chthoniobacteraceae bacterium
GACACAGCCGGCGCACCTCCAAAAGAACTCCCAACAAAAATTGCAAGGTGACGAGCGGGATGCATTGCGCGCCGGAATTATCCGTGAGAAACTAAAACAGTTCCCTGAGCCGAACGTCGGGCACACGCCTGATACCGGCAACGGGAAGAGCGAAAAGCCAGATGATGAATAACTTTACCCCGAGAGCCCAACAGGTCCTGGCATTGGCCCGTAAGGAAGCCGACCGTTTCAACCACAACTATGTGGGAACAGAGCACCTCCTGCTCGGCCTTATCAAGCTTGGCCAGGGGGTCGCGGTCAATGTCCTCCAGAAGATGGGCCTCGACCTCGAAACCGTCCGCATGGAGGTTGAGAAACAAGTCGGCAGCGGCCCTGAGACCAAGATGGTGGGCAACATCCCCTATACGCCGCGGGTCAAGAAAGTCCTCGCCCTCGCCGGCAAGGAAGCCAAGCAGCTCAATCATTCCTACGTCGGGACGGAGCACATCCTCCTGGGCCTCCTGCGCGAGGGGGAAGGCGTGGCGGCCCGCGTCCTGAAGAACCTTGAGGTGGATATCGAGCGCACCCGCAACGAAATCCTCAAGGAGCTCGACCCGAATTTTACCCCGCCCGAATCCGAGCAGGAGCCCGGCGGCGCAGGCGGTGGAGGCGGCGGCGAGGGCAAGCAGAAAGGCGACGTCAAGACACCCGCCCTTCGCGCCTTTGGACGCGACCTCACGGAACTCGCGCGCAAAAGCGAGATCGATCCCGTGATCGGCCGCAAGAACGAGATCGAGCGCGTCATCCAGATTCTCTGCCGGCGGACCAAGAACAACCCCGTCCTCCTCGGCGAGGCCGGTGTGGGCAAGACCGCCATCGTCGAGGGCCTTGCGCAGGAGATCAGCGCCGGCAATGTGCCGGAGCTTCTCCGCGACAAGAAGGTCATCACCCTGGACCTCGCCCTCATGGTCGCCGGTACCAAGTACCGCGGCCAGTTCGAGGAGCGCATCAAGGCTGTCATGGATGAAATCCGGCGCTCCCGGAACATCATCCTCTTCATCGATGAGCTTCACACCATCGTAGGCGCCGGCTCGGCGGAGGGGGCCATGGACGCCTCGAATATCATCAAGCCCGCCCTCTCCCGCGGCGAGCTTCAGTGCGTGGGCGCCACCACGCTCAATGAGTATCGCAAATACATCGAGAAGGATGCCGCCCTTGAGCGCCGCTTCCAGACCGTGAAGGTCGAGGCTCCCAGCGTGGAGGAAACCATCCAGATCCTCCAGGGCCTGCGCGGCAAGTACGAGGCGCACCACAAGGCCAGATATACCGAGGAAGCCCTCGAGTCCGCAGCCAAGCTTTCCGACCGCTACCTCACCGGCCGCTTCCTGCCGGACAAGGCCATCGATGTCATGGACGAGGCCGGCGCACGCGCCCGCATTGGCTCCATGACCCGCCCGCCGGACGTCAAGCAGATCGAGGCCGAGATCGAAACCATCCGCGCCGAGAAGGAAGGCACCATCAAGGCTCAGGACTTTGAGAAAGCCGCCGCCCTGCGCGACTCCGAGAAACAAGCCAAGGAGAAACTCGAACGCATCCTTGCCGAGTGGCGCGAATCCCGCGAGGAGAAGGAGGTCATGGTTACGGACGACGATATCATGCACGTCGTCTCCAAGTGGACCGGCGTCCCGCTCCAGCGCATGGAGCAGAAGGAAACGCAGAAGCTGCTCATGATGGAGCAGGATCTCAAGGGCAAGGTCATTGGCCAGGATGAAGCCGTCATCGCCATCTCCAAGGCCCTCCGCCGCTCCCGTGCCGATCTCAAGGATCCGCGCCGCCCCATCGGCTCGTTCATTTTCCTCGGCCCCACCGGCGTCGGCAAAACCTTCCTCGCCCATACCCTGGCCGAGTTCATGTTTGGCGATCGCGAGGCCCTCATCCAGATCGACATGTCCGAGTACATGGAGAAGTTCACCGCTTCCCGGCTCATCGGCTCGCCTCCCGGCTATGTCGGTTACGAGGAGGGCGGCCAGCTTTCGGAGGCCGTCCGCCGCCGCCCATACTCCGTGGTTCTGTTTGATGAAATCGAGAAAGCCCATCCCGATGTCATGCACCTTCTCCTCCAGATTCTGGAAGAGGGCAAGGTCACCGATTCCCTGGGGCGGAAGATCGATTTTCGCAACACCATCATCATCATGACGTCCAATGTGGGCGCCGAGCTTATCAAGAAGCAGACCAGCCTCGGCTTCGGCGCCGCCTCCCGCGATGAGGGGGATTACGAGCACATGCGCGAGAAGATTCTCGACGAAGCGAAGCGCATCTTTAAGCCCGAATTCATCAACCGCCTCGACGATCTCATCGTCTTCCACACGCTCACCAAGCCGGACCTCCTCAAGATTGTCGATCTCGAGGTGGCGAAGGTCACCGCGCGCGTCCGGGCCAAGCAGATCCACATCAGCCTGGATCAGGCAGCGCACGACTTTCTCATCGAGAAAGGCTACGATCCCACCTACGGCGCGAGGCCCATGCGCCGCGCGGTCGAGCGTTTCCTTGAGGATCCGCTTGCGGAGGAAATCCTCCGCGGCCACATCAAGGAGCATGATCAGGTCAGTGTCAGCGCGGAGAAGACCAAGCTGACATTCAAGGTTCCCGAGCCTGCCCAGCCCGCAGAGGCCAGCTAAACCGGACCCGCCATGATCGGCGTGCTTCGCATCCCACATCCCGCGCGGAAGTTCATCGACATGAAGCTCGGCTTCGCGTTGATGCGCGACCGCCGGGTGCCGCTGCGCTCGAAACTCAGCGCCGTGCTGGCGGGCCTGCTCGTCACCGGTCTTGTGGAATTCCTTGAGCTGCCCGTCGAGGGCGTCCTTTCCCTCATCCTGCCGATCATCGGACTTGGGGGCGATATGGTCATCGATGGCGCGGAACTGGTTGCCGGCCCGCTCCTCCTGGCCCATCTCCTCCTTCCCTGGATCGCTCCCCGTGCCATCGTCGAACGCATCCGCGCCGAGCGCAACGGCGAAGCTCCCAAAGGCCGCGTCATCGATATTTAGCGGGCTCCGCGTCCGCGTTGCATGGATACGCCCTCTGAGCACCCGCAACGCGTCCATTTTCCCTGGCGATTCCTAATCGCCGCCGCCCTCATCGCCTTTGTCATCGCCGCGGCAGCCGGCGTGTGGTTTATCAATCGACTCTTCACGCCGCCGGTCACCGGCGCCACCAGCGACCGGTTTGAGGAATACCTGCCCACCGTGGGCGCCGTGGACGGCATTCTGGAAACGGCCACCGCCAATGTGCCGGAGACCTTCACTCGCACCGATTCCCAATGGCTTTTCAACGTCATTCCCCTCGGCACCACGGTCTCTGAAATTCGCGTCCCGGCGGTTTACCGCTATCATATCAATCTCTACGATCCCTGGCGCATTTCCGAGCAAGGCCGGATTTGCGTCGTTGTCGCCCCTCAGTTCCACCCCGATCTCCCTCCCGCCATCGACACCGCCCGCATGGAAAAGAGCACCAGCGAAGGCTGGCTCCGTTTCAACGGCCAGGAGAACCTCGATGCCCTCGAACGCGACATCACCGAAGAACTCACCCGGCGCGCCGATGACCGCGCCCACCGCGATTACGTCCGCGAAGCCTGCCGCCAATCCATCGCGGATCTCGTAAGAAACTGGATGCTCAAAGAAGACAACTGGCGCAAGGATCGCTTCCAACAGATCATCGTCCTCTTCCCCGACGAAGCTCCCAACTCCCTGAATAAAATCCAGGTCCCGCCCACCGTCACTCTCGACGGGACAAAAGGTTAGAGGCCGGGCGCGGGTTATATCTTCTTCCGCAATATCCTCACCAATTCCCTCCCCTCGCGCCCTTCAAATGTTCTCTCGGGAATCCACTCCCGTTCCACCGAAAACTTTTTGCCAAACAATTCATCCAGCTCCTGCACCGTGACGCCGAACGGCGGTTGCGTTTCCGAGCCCGGATTCAAATAGAAAATCGCGAACACTCGTCCGCCCGCTTTCAACGCCTCACCAACCGCCCGCACATAATCCTCCCGCATCTGCGGCTCGATCGCGCAAAAGCAGGTATGCTCCATCACCCAATCGAAGACTCCGCGCAATTCCCCGGGCAAATCGAATAAATCCCCGGCGATAAACTCCTCCGCTCCCGCCTTGGAAAACTCCCGCGCCTTCTCCATGGCCGCATGGGCAAGGTCCAGCCCGGTCACGCGGTTCTCCTTCGTAGAAATCGCCCGCACATCATAGCCCAGACCGCACCCCGGCGCCAACACCCGTCCGGAAAACCGCCCCTCCTTCAGGTAATCCACCAGCGACGGATGCGCCTCGCCTTGATCCCAAGGCGTATCCTCCGCCTCATACCGCGCTTGCCAGTCCATATATAAACGCGGTGATCAAAGTCATCGTTTCCTTTCCCGGAAACCCTAATCTGCGCAGGCCTTTTTGGAAAGGCGCATCCATTGCTTTCGCAAGCCCGTGATGAATCAGAGGACGCGGCTCAAAACGAACGCGCGCGCCAAACTCGGCCAAAAAAGTTCCGGCCTTTGCGTCCCTTGCAGTCTTCCATACATAATTCCGCAAAAATTCCGCTCAGTTTCTGCATTGCCCCATGCCCTCCCTTTCATGCAAAAACGCTGCCCCGGGTTATTCTCCGGACCGTGAACTTATGTTGAACAAGAAATTTCCCCGCCTCCTGCCGCAACCCATCGGCAAAAATATGCGCGTTGCCGATCTCATCGACGGCGCCCTCAAGGCCTACAACGGCGGACGCCTGGCCGAAGCCTGCCGCCTTCTCACCGAAAAGATGCTGCCCCATGACGGCTGCGTGGGGATGACCCTCACCGGCGCATTGACCCCCGCCGGTCTGGGCCGGGCAGCCATCACACCTCTGATGAAGGCTGGTTTTGTCGATTGGATCGTCTCGACCGGCGCGAACCTTTACCACGATCTCCACTACGGCCTGGGGATGGAACTGTATGCCGGCTCCCCGTTCCTCAACGATGTCGAACTCCGCCACTCCGGCGTCATCCGCATCTACGATATCCTCTTCGACTACCATGTCCTCCTCGATACCGACGCCTTCGTCCGCGAGGTGATCCAGGGCCCGGAGTTTCAGAAAACGATGGGCACCGACGAATTTCACTACCTGCTGGGACGCTACGTTTATGAGCGGGAGAAAAAACTCGGCATCAAGGAAACCAGCGTGCTGAGCGCGGCCTATCAATACGGGGTGCCGATTTTTACCAGCTCGCCCGGCGATTCCTCTATTGGGATGAATGTTGCCGCAATGGCCTTGCGCGATTCGAAACTCCAGATGGATGTCAACCGCGACGTCAACCAGACGGCGGCCATTGTTTACAACGCAAAATCCGGCGGCCTCACCAGCAGCGTCTTCATCCTCGGCGGCGGCTCGCCGAAGAATTTCATCCTCCAGACGGAGCCGCAAATTCAGGAAGTCATGGGCATCGAGGAGCGGGGCCACGATTTCTTCCTTCAATGCACCGACGCGCGCCCGGATACCGGCGGGCTCTCCGGCGCGACGCCCGCGGAGGCCGTAAGTTGGGGCAAGATCGATCCCGATAACCTGCCGGATTGCGTGGTCTGCTATACCGATTCCACCATCGCGCTGCCGCTCATTACCGCCTATGCCCTCAGCCGCCATGCGCCGCGCAAGCGCAAGCGCCTGTACGACCGCCGGGATGCGATGCTTGATACCTTGCGCGCGCAATATCTGAAGAAGGGCACCGTCGAAAAAATCCAGCACCGGACCGATCTCAAAAAGAAAGCCCGGCCCCGCACCGGCCGCACGGCGGGCACATCGAAGGGACGCAGAAAATGAAGATCCTGAAACCTGGAACCCCGAATTACCGAACTTCCCTGGCCGCCCTCGACCGCAGCGCCGAGCCCGACCCGCGTGTCCGCGACACGGTCGCCCGCGTCATCACGGACATCCGCGCCCACGGCGATGCCGCCCTCATCGAGTACACCGAAAAATTCGGCGGCCCGCGCCTGAAGCCGAATCAATTGCGCGTCTCGGCGGCCGAGCGGCGCGCCGCCGAGAAAAAAGTGGATGCCAGCACTCGCAAGGCCATCGCCACGGCGCACGCCAACGTCCTCGATTTCGCAAAGAAGAGCCTCCGCAAAAGCTGGACTGGAAAAAACCGCCAGGGCGGCAAAGTCGGCGAACGATTCGACCCGTTTGAACGAGTCGGCATCTACGTCCCGGGCGGCACGGCGCCGCTCGTCTCCACCGCCATCATGACCTGCACGCTGGCCGCCGCCGCCGGAGTCCCGGAGATCGTCGTCGCCACGCCTGCCGACAAGCGCGGCGCCGTCAATCCCGCGCTACTCCACGCCCTGGGCGCAGCCGGCGCGACAGAAGTCTATAAAGTCGGCGGAGCCCAGGCCGTCGCGGCCCTGGCCTACGGCACCAGGAGCATCCGGCCCGTCCTCAAAATCTTTGGCCCCGGCAACGCCTATGTCGTCGAGGCAAAACGCCAATGCTTCGGGCGCGTTGCCGTGGATCTCCTGCCGGGGCCCAGCGAAATCCTTATTATCGCCGACGCCACCGCCAACGCCGCGTGGATCGCCTCCGACATGCTCGCCCAAGCCGAGCACGGCCACGGCAGCGCGGTTATCTTCGTGACCGATTCCGCGAAGAAGCTCTCCGAGGTCGCCGACGAATTCGAGGGCCAGCTCTCAAAACTCGCCCGCCAGGAGCACTTGCGCGAAGTCGCGGAACGCACCACCCACCTCATCCTCGTGAAGAAACTGGACGAGGCCATAAAGATCGCCAACGGTTTTGCCCCCGAGCACCTCATGATTCTGGCAAGGGACGACGAGAAGATTGCCGCGCAAATCCGTACCGCCGGCGCCATCTTTCTCGGTGGTTATTCTCCCGTCGTCGCCGGCGATTTCGTCGCGGGTCCCAGCCACGAGCTGCCAACCGGCGGCGCCGGAAAATCCTTCCCCGGCCTTACCGTCGATCAATTCCAGCGCCGTACCAGCCTGGTCCGCCTCGACAAAAAATCCCTAAGCGCCCTGCTCCCGACCATTCAGACCTTCAGCCAGATCGAGGGGCTCGACGCCCACGGTCACTCCGCTTCCATCCGCTTCGAGTAATCAGCGGGGGCTTTACCGCGGGGAGGGATATCTCAGAGGGCGGCGCCGGCATTTTGCCGGAAGCTCGCCGGCTACGCGATCAAGGCCTGAATCTCTGCCGTCGAGAGCCCCGCCATCACCGGCTCCTCGCTTTCAATCGCATCCAGGAGACCCTTTTTGCTTTCCTGTAATTTAAGTATTTTCTCTTCTACCGTATTGCGTGCAATCAACTTGTACGCGGTGACAACCTTCTCCTGACCGATCCGGTGCGCCCGGTCCGTTGCCTGCGCTTCCACCGCCGGGTTCCACCATGGATCGAAATGCACCACGGTATCCGCCGCGGTCAAATTCAACCCCACGCCACCCGCCTTCAGACTGATCAGGAACACCGGGATATCCATGCCATTCTGGAAGCGGTCCACCTCCCGCATCCGATCCTTGGTCCGGCCATCCAGGTAGCAATACGATATCCCCGCCGTCTCCAGCGCCGTTTTCTGAATCTGCAGCATCGTCACGAATTGGCTGAAAATCAGCACCCGATGCCCGCCATCGATTGCCTCGCGCAGCAGCTCATCCAGCAACTCCATCTTTGCCGAGGCCTCCTCCTGCGCCACATCCTGGATGCCGAGCAACCGCAGGTCGCAACAGGCCTGCCGTAGGCGCAACAGCGCCGTCAACATGAGCATCCGGGCCTTGCCCTGGTTCTTCTCCGAGGCCAGCTCCGTCACCTGTCTCCGGCTCTCGGCCAACAGTTTTTCATAAACCTCCGCCTGCTTCGCGTTTAGCGTGCAGTAAAGCACCTGCTCCAGTTTTTCCGGTAATTCCTTGTAAACTTCCCGCTTCATTCGCCGCAACAGAAACGGCCTGACCCGTTTCCCCAGCCGCGTCTTCACGCCGTTTTCCCCCTGGGCGATTGGCTGCTCGTAGCGCTCCTTGAAATCTTCCCGGCTTCCAAGATAGCCCGGCATTGCAAAGTTCATGATCGACCACAGGTCGCGCACTGAATTCTCCAGCGGCGTACCCGTCAGGACCATTCGATGCCGCGCGCGCAGTCCGGTCGCCGCCTGCGCATTCTGGGTTTCGGGATTTTTGATATGCTGCGCCTCGTCCAGGATGACCGCGCGAAACTCGATCCCTTCATAGCGCCCCGCGTCCCGCCTCAGCAGCGGATAGCTCGTGATCGCCAAGTCCGCCTCCGCGAGCCTGCCCAGCCGCGAATGCCGGTCTGGCCCCTCAATCGCCAGCACCCGCAGCTCCGGCGTAAACTTCGCCGCTTCCCGCGCCCAGTTCTGCACCAGCGAGGAAGGGCAGACGATCAGCGAGACGCCGTCTCGCATCCCGGCCAGAAACGCAAGCGCCTGGAGCGTCTTTCCCAGCCCCATCTCATCCGCAAGGATACCGCCAAATCCGTTCCGTGCCAGAAACTGCATCCAGTACACCCCCAGCTTCTGGTAAGGCCGCAGCACGGAATCGAGCGCTCCCAGCGAAACCGGCGAGATCGAATCCGGCTGCATCTGTTCGCGCGTCCATTTCTTCCACGCCGGCTCACCCACGATCTCATCCCCCAATACTCCCGCCAGGTAACCCGCCTGCGCTTTATGGATGCGGTAAGTCCCGGGCTGCGGCTGGTTCGCATTCGTATCCCCCAGGGCCTGCCCCAGTTCGTCCAGCATCCCGGAGTCGAACAACGCCAACCCGCCGTTCTTGAGCCGGACGTGGTTCTGCCCCATTTGTAATAGCCGCTGAATCTCCGCGCTCGAAAACGTCTGCCCGTCCGGCGAGGCCAGGGAGACGGTCAGCTCGAACCAATTTTCCCCGGAGCCCCGGGCCTCCACCTTTGGGCGAATATGCGCAATCGTCTCGTTGATATTCGTCAATCGCTCCCCAAACTCCACCTTCCACTCCCGCTGCAAGACCGGCAGCGTACCGCCCAGGAACCGGAGGATATCCCGCTCGCCCCGGAGGACCATCTCCCCTTTCCCATTGGGGGGCGAAAAGCGCGCCGCCAGCAGCCGGTCGCGGGCCGCGTTTTCCGCCGCCGGATCGCGCCCTTGCCGCACCTGCAGCTTCGCCGCCAGGAAATTAAGCGATCCCTCCAACTGCAGCACAAATTCCGGCTTGCCGGCCGCCCGGACCGGTGCCGACCGCTCCTCGCCGGCGGTCTTCGCCTCCGGGATCGCCGCCAGCAACTCCGCCACATTCGCCGGTTTATCCCGGCCCAGGGTTACCCGCGGATGCCCTCTCAATGCCTCCAGCACCGTCCGGCATTGCGACCGGTTCAGCGTCATCATTCCCGGCAATTCCGAGTGATTCACAGCCCGGATCGCTTCGATTGCCCGCAGGTCCTCCGCGGTTACCCGGTACCGGCTTTGGATATTGAGCGTGTGCGCCAGGACCCGGCGTCCGCCAGTCTGAAACTCGACGCCCATCATCACCGAATTTTTTTCCACTCCTGACGTAAAAGATGGTGCAATCACCATATAAAGAACCGCTTCCACTCCGTCATCCAATGAAAACTCAGGCGTCGGCGGAGCTGCCGTTTCCTCAATGCTCTTTATTGGCTCCAGCCCCTTCTCCGGCCCCTTCAGATAGGCCAGCCCCACCGCCAGCGAGTGCGCGCATACCATCGCACGCTCCCGCGAAATCCGGCATGTGCACAGATTCTCGATATTCGTCTTTGTCACGATCCGCAACCCGGAGCGGTACTCCTTGATCCCGTCCTTCACCACCCCGCGCAGGAAAGGCGGCTCATAGCCCGCGCCCTGCACCTTGCCCGCTTCCAGCAGGCCCCGGCCCTCCTTGAGCGCCTGCCATCCCCCGGCGTCGCTCAGCAGGCGTTCGGTGATTTCTACGACATCAGGCATGGGATTGGACAATGGGATGCAAACCGCTAGTCTCGCAAGTTTTCGTCGAATGAAAACCGTTGCTGTAGCGAACCAAAAAGGCGGTGTGGGCAAGACCACCACCTCAGTCAATCTCGCCGCCTGCCTCGCGGCCGAGGAGCAGCGCGTCCTCCTCATCGACCTGGACCCCCAGGCCAACGCTTCCAGCGCCTTCGCGCTCGATTGCCTGGACGGCCACTCCGTCTATGGGCCGCTGCTCGGGCAGAGCAGCATTCTGGATTGCATCGTCCCCACCCGATACGACCACCTGTACATGGTCCCGGCGGACCTCGACCTCGCGGGCGCGGAAATCGAGGTCGCCCGGTTCGACGATCACCTCTCCCGGCTCCGCGCCGCGCTCGATCCCCTGCGGCACGATCAGCCGTTCGACTGGGTGCTGCTCGATTGTCCGCCCTCGCTCGGCATCCTCATGACCAATGCCCTGGCGGCCGCCGACGAGCTGCTGGTGCCGATCCAATGCGAATATTTCGCCCTTGAGGGCCTTTCAAAAATCATGCGCGTGATCGAGCAAATACGCGGCAGCGGCGCCAATCCCGGCCTTGCCCTTGGCGGCATCCTCATGACCATGTATGCCCGCACCAACCTGGCCCAGCAGGTCATCGAGGAAGTGCGCAAGCATTTCGAAAAAGCGGTATTCGACACCATCATCCCGCGCAGCATCCGCCTGGGAGAAGCCCCGAGCTTTGGCAAGCCGATTATCGATTACGAGCCCAACGGCGCCGGCGCCGCCGCCTACCGCTCCCTGGCTGCCGAATTCCTCCGGCGTTCCGGTGAATAGCGGGCCTTCCATGGAAAAAGTCTGGTACCAATGCCAGCGCTGCACCCATTGCTGCCGCTGGCCCGGCCAGGTGAAACTGACCGATGAGGACATCACCGCCATTGCCGCCGAATTGCGCATGAGCGAGTGGAATTTCATCCAGCAATACACGCGGCTCCGCCCTGACCGCCGCGGCCTGGCGCTCAACGAGCAACCGGACGGCGCGTGCGTTTTCCTCGATGGAAAAGATTGCGCCATCCAGCCGGTGAAGCCGGCGCAGTGCAAAGCATTCCCGAATAGCTGGAACTTTCCCGGCTGGCGCGAAGTTTGCGAAGCGATCCCATGCCCGCCGCCATCGACGATGTCCTGATCCTGGGCGCGGGCGCAGCCGGCCTGATGTGCGCAATCGCCGCGGGCCGGCGCGGACGCACCGTGCGCGTGCTGGAGCGCGCGGAACGTCCCGGAAAAAAAATCCTCATCTCCGGCGGAGGCCGGTGCAATTTTACCAACATCCACGCCGGCCCGGATCATTATCTTTCCGGCCAGCCCGGCTTCTGCCATTCCGCGCTCGCACGCTTCCGTCCGCGCGATTTTATCGCGTTGGTGGAGCGCCACGGCATTGCGTATCACGAGAAAAAACTGGGACAGCTTTTCTGCGACGGGTCATCGCGCGAGATCGTCTCAATGCTCCTTGCGGAATGCGCTTCCGCGAACGCGCGCATCGAAACGCACATCGAAACCGGCGAAATTTCTCGGGATGCCGCCGGCGTCTTTCATGTGCGCGCTGGGGCAAGGGAATATTTGTCGCGCGCACTCGTCGTCGCGGCCGGCGGCCTTTCGTTCGCAAAGCTGGGAGGCAGCGATATCGCCTACCGCCTCGCGCGGCAATTCGGGCTGCGCATCGTTGCGCCGCGTCCCGGCCTTGTGCCGCTGCTCATCGATGGAGACACGGGAAACATGTGCGAGGAATTGAGCGGTGTCTCCATCGATTGCCGCGCGCATTCCCGCGAGCGCGGGGCGCGGGCGTTTCGGGAGAATCTGCTCTTCACGCATCGCGGGCTCAGCGGTCCCGCGGTTTTACAGGCATCGTCGTACCTGCCGGAAGCGGGTGGCGAAATTGAATTTGACCTGCTGCCGGATGCGGCTGCGGAAGAGGCGTGGCTTGCCGCGCGGCATCGCGCCGGCGAATCAACACATCTGGCCAAAGTGCTCGCCGAGCGCCTCCCAATCCGCGTTGCAGAAGCCTTCGCGCGCCCGCTGGGAGCGCCGCGCCCGCTGCGCCAGTACCCGCTCAAATCTCTCGCGGCGCTTGATCGGACCTTGCGCCAGTGGATATTGCGGCCCGCGGGAAACGAAGGTTACGCGAAGGCGGAGGTGACGCTGGGCGGAATCGATACGCGCGATCTCCAGAGCCGCACCATGGAAGCGCGCGGCGCGGCAGGCCTTTATTTCATTGGTGAAGCGGTGGATGTGACCGGGCATCTCGGCGGATTTAATTTTCAGTGGGCGTGGGCCAGCGGACACGCGGCAGGCGAGGCCTTTTGACCTTCAATTGCCCGTGCCACGCAAAACTTGCGTTTACAATTTCCGCGCGGGTTGCAAAAATACCCGAACTCTGAACGAAAACCGAACTCCTCCGCCGGTCCGTTCTCGATTTTCCATGAAGGAATTTACTTACTTGAAACGACCGGGAGAAATGCCGGAATGAACCCGCTGAAATCACTCAGCCCCGCATCGTCGAACGCGCACGACATCGTGCACCTCTGGTACGTTGCGGGAGCATTTTTCGCCGTCATCTTTTTCGCGGTGTGCGGGCTCATCGTGCTGAGCCTCATGAAATACCGGTGGCGCGAGGGGGAACCTGATCCGGAGCAGGTGCCCGGCAACAAGACCGTGGAACTCGTCTGGACCGGAATTCCATTTCTCATTGTCCTGATCCTCTTTTTCTTCACCATCAAAACCATGGGCACCTCCGATCCGCCGCCTCCGCCGCATCCCGACATCGTCGTGACCGGCCACCAATGGTGGTGGGAGGCGCAATATCCCAAGAGCGGCGTCACCGTAGCCAATGAGATCCACATTCCCGTGGGCAAGGAACTGGCCATCGAGCTTGAATCCGGGGATGTGCTGCACGAATTCTGGGTGGCGCGATTGACGCGAAAGATGACGACCGTGCCCGGCCATCCGAATCACATTTGGCTGGAAGCCGACGAGCCTGGCACCTACCTGGGCAGTTGCTCGGAGTTTTGCGGGACGGAGCATGCGTGGATGCGATTTCTTGTGATCGCGCAGACGCCGGCGGATTTTGCCGCGTGGGAACAGGCGCAATCGCAAAAATCCGTCGCGCCCACCACGGCGCAGGCGTTGCAGGGGGAGCAAATTTTCATGCAGATGAGCTGCGTCAATTGCCACAACATCAATGGCACCGATGCGCACGCCCACGTGGGGCCTGACCTCACGCACCTGGCCAGCCGCAGGCAGCTCTGCTCAGGACTTATGGAAAATACGCCGGAAAATCTCGATCGCTGGCTTAGAAATCCCCAGGAGGTCAAGCCAGGCGTGTTAATGCCGAACTTTGAATTTACGCCGGACCAGGTGACTGACCTGGCCGCATACCTGGAGACCCTGCGATGAACGGAGAAGCCGTCCTCGAAACCGTCCTGACGCCGGATCAGCGCGCCCACTATCGGCTGGCGTGGCTCTCGACGGTTGATCACAAGCGCATCGGCATCCTCTATATGCTGACCGGGCTTGTCTTTTTCATCATCGGAGGCATCGAGGCGCTCATCATGCGCCTGCAGCTTGCGGTGCCGAACAATCACCTGGTTGCCCCGGATACCTTTAACATGCTCTTTACGATGCATGGCACCACCATGATCTTCCTGGTGGTGATGCCGCTTGTCTTCGGCTTCGCAAATTACTTTGTGCCCATGCAGATCGGTGCGCGGGATATGGCGTTCCCGCGGCTCAACGCCCTCTCCTTCTGGCTGGTGCCGATGGGCGGCATCATCCTCTATTTCGGCATGTTGGTAGGCGATGCTCCGATGGTCGGCTGGTTTGCCTACGCGCCGCTGAGCGAGACGCCCTATGCTTCGCAGCTTGGCGTGGATTATTGGGCCGTCTCGCTGTTGGTCATGGGCATTGGCTCCGTGGGCACGGCCATCAATCTTATCTGCACCGTCCTCAGCCTGCGGGCTCCGGGGATGACGTTGCGGCGACTGCCGCTTTTTACCTGGATGAATTTCGTGAATTCATTCCTGGTGTTGTTTGCGATACCGGTGCTCAACGCCGCGCTGGTCATGATCCTGATCGACCGGCGGCTGAACACGCATTTCTTTCTGCCGGCGGAAGGGGGCTCGCCCATTCTCTGGCAGCATATTTTTTGGGCGTTCGGGCATCCGGAGGTTTACATCATGGTGCTGCCGGCGTTTGGCATCATCTCGGAGATCGTGCCGGTGTTCTCGCGCAAGCCGATTTTCGGTTATGAATTTGTCGCCGGCTCGACGGTTGCGATCATGTTCCTGAGCCTCGGTGTCTGGGCGCATCACATGTTCACGGTGGGAATGGGCCGTCCGATGGATCTGTTTTTCTCCTTTGCCAGCATGCTCATCGCAATCCCCACCGGGGTGAAAGTGCTGAACTGGAGCGCCACGATGTTCGGGGGACGCATCCGGCTGAAAACGCCGATGCTCTTCGCCGTCGCGTTTCTCATCCATTTTCTGTGCGGCGGCATCACGGGCATCAGTCATGCGATTGTGCCGCTCGATTGGCAGACGAAGAACAGCTACTTCCTCGTCGCGCATTTCCATTTTATCGCCGTGGGCGGAATTGTTTTCGCCGTGCTGGGCGGGCTTCACTACTGGTTCCCCAAGATGAGCGGGCGCATGCTCTCTGAGAAGCTGGGGAAAATCTCCTTCTGGCTCATGCTGGTCGGCTTTAATGGGACATTTATCATTCAGCACTTCCTCGGTTTCGCGGGGATGGGCCGCCGCATTTATACCTATCCGGATTTGCCCGGCTGGGGATGGATGAACATGGTATCGACCGTGAGCGCCTTCTTCATGGCTGCCGCCGCGCTGGTGGTGGTGTGGAATATCATCAGCTCCCTCCTCTACGGCGAGGTGGCGGGCGATAACCCATGGGAAGCGTGGACGCTCGAATGGGCGGGGGAATCGCCGCCGCCGGTGGAGAACTTTGACTACCTGCCGCCGATCCGCAGCCGGCGCCCGCTTTGGGACGACGTGAATCCGGATCGTCCGGACCCGGTGGTGGGCGGGGCGACCGAAGCCATCTCGCGCCCGGACAAGAACCATTGCGCGATGATCGCCTTTGTCCTGTCGGAAACCGGTTTCTTCGGCACCCTGCTGCTGACCTTTTTGTTTTACAATGTGCGTCCGCCAGCCGGGTTGAACGCCAAGGACCTGGACCTGATCAAGACCGGCTTTTTCAGCCTCTGCCTCTTTTCCAGCAGCTTCACGATCTGGCGGTCGGAGGTGGCATTGCACAAGCGCAAGGTCGGCGGCTGCATCGGCTGGCTGGCGGCGACATTGATCCTGGGAATCGTGTTCATCGGAGGCCAGGGGTTGGAATACGCAGGGCTTTTCGCCCACGGCGCCCGGATCGATACGAATCTTTTTACGACGACATTTTTCACGCTGACCGGCTTCCACGGCATTCACGTGATCGTGGGATTGCTGGTAATGATCATCGTGCTGGGCCTGATGCTTGCAGGCGATTTCAGCGCAGACCGGCCGCCGCCGGCGCTGGCGATGCTCGGCATTTACTGGCACTTCGTGGACATTGTCTGGGTGCTGGTATTGACGGTGGCCTACATTCTCCCCCGCTTCCTATGACAACACATTTCCTTCTCACCGCATGGGTTTGGAATCCGCTGGCCGTGCTGGGCGCGGCCGCGGGCCTTGCCGCTTACCTGTACTGGTTTGGCTGGAGCACGCGCACCGGGTGGATGCTGACGGCGGCAGCGCTTTTTCTCCTGACGCTGCTTTCCCCGGTGGCGACTCTGGCGGATGGCTACCTCTTCAGCGCGCACATGACGCAGCACATCCTGCTGTTGCTGGTGGTGCCCGCGCTGGCCCTGATGGCGCTGCCGCCCGGGCTGCGGCTGCCGGATCGCGTGGAGCGGCTGCTCAATCCCATGCTCTGCTGGTGCTGCGGCGTGGGGGCCATGTGGCTGTGGCATGTGCCGACGCTCTGCGACGCGGCGGCGGAGTCACGCTCCGTCTCGGCGGTGCAGACCGTCTCGCTGCTCGTGCTGGGCGCGGCCTACTGGTGGCAATTGCTCGCTCCCTGCGAGTCGCGCCGAATCCCGCCCCTGCATGGCGTCGGCTATCTTTTTGCCGCGTGCGCGGCCTGCACGGTGCTGGGCATCATGCTCACGTTCTCTCCCATCACGGTATGCCGGGCTTATGTTCATCCGGTGGACCGGCTGGGAATCGGGCCCATGATTTACGGCGAATGGGGCATGACGCCGCTTCGCGATCAGCAGATCGGCGGCCTGCTGATGTGGGTGCCCATGTGCTCCATCTATCTGTGCGCCATCTTTGGCCAGCTTGCCCGCTGGTATGCCCCGCCACGCTTTGCGACTTGATCCCATGCAACCAAAACCAAACTGGACCCCGCTCCCAAACGAGCATCTTCCGCAGCCCACTTACTTCCCGGCCGGCCTGGCGATGGGAATCTCCTTTATCTTTTGGGGATTGATCACCTCCTGGGTCATCATCGCTGTGGGTGCCGCCCTCTTCATCGCCTCGCTTGCGGGCTGGATTACCGATATTCGCCATGAACGAAAAGGACATTGACCCGCACGATCCGCTCCACGGGCGGCTGACCCTCGATACGCACCAAACCGATCCCTGCGCGCCCGTCGATCCCGAGGGAAAGTCGGAGATGTCGCGCCGCGGCTTTTTCACGAAGCTCTGCATCGGGCTGAGCGGGCTGTGCGCCATGATCCTGGGCGTGCCGCTGGTCGGCTTTATCATTACGCCTCTTTTCCGCAAGTCCCCGCGCAAATGGATATCCCTCGGCTCGCCGAATCAATTTGAGATCGGCAAGACGGTGAACGTCAGCTTCACCGATCCCTCGCCGCTGCCGTGGGCCGGCATTACCGCGAAGAGCGCCGCATGGCTCAGGCGGGAGACGGCCACGGAGTTCATCGCGTTTTCCGTCAATTGCACCCACCTCGGCTGCCCGGTACGGTGGCTCTCTGATGCGGAGCTCTTCCTCTGCCCGTGTCACGGCGGGGTTTATTACAAGGATGGCACGGTCGCAGCCGGTCCCCCGCCCCATCCGCTCATCCGCTACAATGTGCGCGTGGTTAATAACGAGGTGCAGATCGAGTCCATGGCCATCCCCATTACCACCACGCTATGAGGCGGCTTGTCATTGCTTCCTGGAAATGGCTGGACGACCGGGTCGGGATATCAGACCTGGTCGGGCCGGCGATGATGCACCTGGTGCCCCGCGATGCGAAGTGGTGGTACGTCTTTGGCAGCGCCACGATGCTGGCCTTCCTGGTGCAGGTGGTCACGGGGGTCGCGCTCGCGTTCTCCTACCTCCCCTCCTCCTCGCAGGCCTACGAGACGCTCCAATTCATCACCAATGATGCGCCATTCGGACGCATGCTCCGTGGCATGCATTATTACGGCGCCTCCGCGATGGTGCTGATGGTGGGGGCGCATCTGGCGCAGGTGTTCCTCTTTGGCTCGTACAAATTCCCGCGCGAAATGAACTGGACGACCGGCGTGCTGTTGCTGGCCATGACGCTGGGAATGGGTTTCACCGGCCAGCTCCTGCGCTGGGATCAAACGGCCGCGTGGTCCGTGGTGGTGGCTGCGGAGCAGGCCGGGCGCGTGCCGCTTATCGGCGATTGGCTGGCCAAGTTTATCCTCGGCGGCACGACGATAGGCGGAGCCACGCTCAGCCGCTTCTTCGCAATCCACGTCTTTTTCATCCCGGCGATGATATTCATATTCATCGGCCTGCATCTCTGGCTCGTATTGCGCCATGGCATCTCCGAGCCTCCGGAGCCCGGACGGCCCGTGGAGCCCAAGAGCTATCGCGAATGGTACCACAAGTTTCTGGAGAAACATGGCCACCCATTCTGGCCGGACGGCGCGTGGCGGGATTTTGTCTTCGGCACGGGCTTGATTATCGCGATCGCGGCGCTGGCCTACTTCGTCGGGC
The DNA here is from genome assembly GCA_036266845.1 of Chthoniobacteraceae bacterium. Classification (GTDB taxonomy): domain Bacteria; phylum Verrucomicrobiota; class Verrucomicrobiia; order Chthoniobacterales; family Chthoniobacteraceae; genus DATAXI01. Next base: position 17,955 of record DATAXI010000260.1, read on the forward strand.
CGCCGCAGATCGACAGGCCGCCGGATCCCAGCGTGCTGAGCGCGGACCCGCGCCCGGACTGGTATCTCCTCTGGTACTTTGCGCTGCTGGCGCTCATCCCGCCGCGGGTGGAAGGGCTGTTGATGATCCTGGTGCCGGCGTTTATCGGCTTCCTGCTCCTCATCGTGCCTCTTTTGAATAATCGCGGCGAGCGCGCCCCGAGCCGTCGCCCATGGTCCATAGCCGTGGTGCTGCTCAGCGTCATCCTCATCGGCTCCCTATGGGTCGTTGGCGTGGAATCTCCATGGTCGCCCAATTTCGATCCCGGGCGCCTGCCCATCTCCGTCATTGGCGCGAATACCGGCCCCATCTTCCAGGGCGCCATTCTCTTTGATGACAAAGGCTGCCTCAATTGCCACCTTATCAAGGGCTACGGCGGGCGCCGCGGACCGGACCTCACCTACATCGGCGATGAGTTGACGAAAGACAACATGATCATCCGCATCGTCAACGGAGGCGTCAATATGCCGGCCTTTGGCAATATGTTAAAGCCCGCGGAAATCGACTCGCTGGTGGCATTTCTCTCGTCCCGCAAGCGTTCGCTGCATTGATCTCCCCGCCGGGAGCGAAAGCGGAATAACGCCGCCGGCACAGGCGGCGGCGATGGCGTGGCGCTGGATATTACATCCGCGCCCTGGGTAGTCCGCCGGGAGGCGCCAGACATTCGCGGGATGGAGAAGGCGCGCCCCGTCAATGGGAGAGGATAGGAGCAACAACGAAATTGACGGAATGCCAGCTTTCCTATAGCTGTTATATCAATGTTGCCAGACCGCGCCAAACCACCTCGCCCAAAACATCAGGCGGTATTCGATGCGCTCGAAAACGAAATCTCCTCCGGCAAATACCGGCCTGGACAGAAAATGCCGAGCGAGGCGGACCTGGTCGAGCGTTTCGGCGTATCCCGCATCACAGTGGGCCGCGCGGTGCGGGACCTGCGGCAGGCAGGCCTGGTGGAGCGCCGGGCGGGCTCCGGCACCTACGTGCGCCCAGAGAAGCAGGCGGATGCCGGGGGCGGGTTAACCTTCGGCCTGCTGATCCCAAACCTGGGCGAGACGGAGATATTCGGGCCCATCTGCGAGGGAATGTCCGAGGCGGCGGGCGAGCACGCGCTCCTTTGGGGGCGGGCCTCGCGCGATCCGGAATTGCGGGCGCAGGAAGCCCTGCGGCTCTGCCGCCAATATGCGCAGCGCAAAGTCTGCGGCGTATTCTTCGCCCCGCTGGAGCACTCGCCGGAGAATACCGCCGTGAGCCAGCAGATCGTGACAGAACTCGACTCCGCGGGCATTCCCGTTGTCCTGTTGGATCGCTGCTACCTCCCCTACCCGCAGCGCAGCCCTTACGATCTGGTCGGCATCGACAACCGGCGCGCCGGTTATATCGCCACCGAGCATTTGCTGAAACTGGGCTGCAAGCGCATCGGATTCTGGGGATATCAGTATTCCGCGGCAACCATCGACGCGCGGCTGGCCGGCTATCGGGAGGCGCTCCTCGCGTACGGGCTGCAACCCGAGCCATCGCTCATCCACCGCCAGCAGCCCACCGTGGAGGAGGTGGACCGCTGCATGGGCACGGAACGCGCCGAGGCGTTCGTATGCGGCAATGACCACACGGCCGGCGGCCTCATGCACACCCTGCTCTCGCTCGGGTATCGCATCCCCAAAGACATCCGGATCGTCGGCATCGACGATGTGCGCTACGCGAGCCTCCTGCCCACACCCCTCACCAGCGTGCGCCAGCCCTGCCGGGATATTGGCGTAGCCGCGGTCTCCGCAATGCAGGAACGAATCGCAAAGCCGCAAATGGCCGCGCGCGACGTCCTGCTCGCCTGCCACCTGATCGTGCGCGATTCCTGCGGCGCCAAAGCTGCCGTCTGAACCGCTCCCGGCATAAAAAGCGCGCCTGGCCGGAATCCGGGCCGCGCCGTCCCCGGGGAGCGATGGTCCAGCCCTGGGATTTTTGCGGCGGAGCGCGCCGGTTGCCACCCGGTGGATCAGGCCGGCATCACGATCCGCTTCTTGAAGGCGCGTCCCCGGCGGGCACGGGGCAGCGCGAATGGGCATTGCCCCCAGGTCAGCCGCAGCCTTGCCGGGGGGCGTCCGCGCCTCGCGCGCTACCGGCGTCCATCGGGGCGATAACGGCAGCAAAACTACTTGCTCCCCGGAAAAAATCCCCGTAGCTTTCCGGGCTTCGATGACATTTTCATCGTTCGGACCGGGACCGGAACCTGTCCCCAAAATGGCCGCGCGATCCGCAAAGCCGCAGGGGCAAAAACGGGCTCCGCTCCGGCGAACGCCCTCCAGCCGCAAGGCCGGGCAAAGTCATCGAAAATAAGATGAGCGCGGTTAGCTCAGCGGTAGAGCACTACCTTGACACGGTAGGGGTCACAGGTTCGAACCCTGTATCGCGCACCATCCCTGTTTCCTGACCCGGCGTGACTGCGAATGACGGAACATGACAATCGCCTGTATTCATCAGGGGTTGCGAGCCATTTGGGATTTTTGGCACTGTGACAACCTGTGACCCGTTATGACCCGCCGGGCCTAAATCTTGTGACGGGTAGCCGCCTGGGACGGTCAGGAGTTGAACCATTTCATCCGCCGGCAGGAGGGAGGTGTCCGTGTAGGTCTGGTCACTCAAGCGCTTCCTGAATTTCAACGCCTTTCCCGGACGAATCGGCCTGTCCAGAGCGCTAGCCAGAGGAGTCTATTTACTGGACGGGCATCGGATGTTTTTTCAGCGCGATGGGCCATCTTTCTTCGTTCAACTCGACCTTTCGCCCACGTTGTGTCTAAAATTTCCCCCTGTGACCATCAATGCCGGTTACGAAGCGCCAGAGGCACGGCACGCTTTGCGTACATTGCGCGTAGCGTGGGCGGCCCGGCTGCATCTTGGACAAACGAGATTCGACTACGACAGCGCGGTCGCGGAAGAAATCAGTTACGATCCCATGGGAAAGTATACAGAAGTGAGTGGGACAACGAGCGGCGGATTTGGATTTGAAGCGTACCATTCCCGCCAGCAGCGCGGGCTCAACCCGCCTCTTTTTCCGACATATCCGCCGTTGCCGGCGCGGTGGATCAGTCGCGATCCGCTCGGGGAACGGGGAGGTATCAATCTTTACGGATATGTGCTCGGCAATCCGATCAACTACTATGATCCAAATGGAGAAAATGTTGTAATTGTAGTTGTGGCCGTCGGGCTGGTTGCCATTATTGTATGGGAAGACTATATTCAACCTCTTCTAACACAACAGGCTAAAGATCCTGATGACTGTACTACGGGTGATCGCCAGAAGACTGGCCACGGAACCAGGGACCTTGGAGACCTGGAATGCCTGAAATGCCTGTATATTGAAGGAATTCAATAGAATCACACCAAATGTTGAATAGGCTCGTCCTTTGTTTTGCAGCTATTGGCTCCATCTATTTATTGATAGAAGCAAGAAAATCAAGGTGTTCAATGGTAGACAAGCGTCTTCTTCAAGCGTTTGCAAGCATCGTGCTATTATGGACAATTAGCAAATATATCGATACATATATATATGAAAAAATCAGCTTAATCAAGAATTGTATACATAGTTTTGGAAGTCTTTGTTCAGGAAGCTCTATTGGACTGGCTATTGCGATGTGGATAAATGGAACTTGGAAACGATTATGTATTAAAGAATAGAAGGATCACTCTGCAAAACGAGTTAGAAACATGATTCCGAAATGGCCGCGGCCAGCAGCCACCGAATTAGAACGCGAACCACGGCGGGGGCGTAGGGAAAGTGACGCCGTCTTTCCGCACCGTTGTGGGTCCGGGTGTTGGGGCGGCGGCAGGAGAACCTTCTCCGCAACCAGTGGGGAGCCGGAGTGCTTGGCGCGAAGGGCATCGAGTTCGCGCTTGAAACTGATTGCGGCCTCGGCGAGGCAGGCGCAAACCTCGGCGGCTTCGGTGGCCAGCCGCTCTCCGCCGCGCTCGACATCCCCGTACGATGTGGCTACCCTTTGCCCCCTGATCATCAATCCCGGCTACGAAGTGCCAGAGACACGCCAGTGCGTTGCGCGTGCGACGTGCGAGGCCGGGGTGCGCTTGGGAAAACCGAGGTTCGGCTACGGCGGTGCGTTGGGCGAAGGGATCAGCCGCGATCCAATCTGACCATTCCTCGATTCTGCGTGCTGGGCTGTGCTAAAGAAAATGACAGCCATGAACAACAACCGATGCGGGCGGCGATACGACCGCGAGTTTAAGAATAACGCCGTGGCGCTTGTGCGAAACGGACGGACAATCACCG